>NZ_SMKB01000011.1:0-67918 GCF_004348575.1 Actinomadura sp. 7K534 | reverse complement strand
ACCCGCACCCGCCCCCCGGCAGGCGCTCGGCATGCGCCTCCAGCTGAGCGACGAGGCCGCCGCCCGCATCCGCGAGCTGATCATGGAGGGCCGGGTCCGGCCCGGCGACCATCTGCGGCTCGAACGGCTCGCCATGGAGTTCGGCATCAGCGTCACCCCGGTCAGGGAGGCGCTGAAGTCGCTGCGCAGCGAGGGATTCGTCGTCCTGGAGCCGCGCCGCGGGTTCGTCGTCGCGCCGCTGTCGAAACGGGACGTCCAGGACCTGTTCTGGGTGCAGGCGGGCATCGCCGCCGAGCTGGCCGCCCGCGCCACCCCGCGGATCGGCCCGGAGGACCTGCGCGGCCTGGAGGCGCTCCACCGCGAATTGGAACGCGCCTTCGCCGCCCGGCGACCCGACCTGATGGAGGAGCACAACCACCACTTCCACCGCGAGATCAACCTGGCGGCCGACTCGGCGAAGCTGGCCTGGTCGCTCGGCACGGCCGCACGGTACGTCCCGCGCGGGTTGTACGGGAGGCTTCCCGGCTGGCCGGACCTCGCGGTGCGAGATCACGAGCACGTCCTCGCCGCGCTGCGGGACGGCGACGCCGCCGCGGCGGCCGAACGGATGCGGGACCACGTCGTACGGGCCGGTGAACTCCTGGTGAGCCACCTCGAAAGCCGCGGAATGTGGCCATCTGGCGACGAGGCCCGGCACTAGCGCGGCGCCGTTTCGCAGTGGTCGGCCGACCAGCGTGCGGTCCGGGAGGGAGGCTCAGCCCGCCAGCCAGGCGTCGACGCCCGCGAGCAGCCGCCCCCGCACGTCGTCCGGCGCCGCCGACGCCCTGATCGACTGCCGCGCCAGATCGGCCAGCTCGGCGTCGGAGAAGCCGTGGTCGGCCCGGGCGAGCTCGTACTGGACGGCCAGCCGCGAACCGAACAGCAGCGGGTCGTCCGCGCCCAGCGCGATCGACGCGCCCGCCTCGTACAGCCGCCGCACCGGCACGTCCGACGCCGTCGCCGCCACCCCGAGGCCCACGTTCGACGCCGGGCACACCTCCAGCGTCACACCGCGCTCGATGATCTGCTCCAGGAGCCGCGGGTCCTCGACGGCGCGCACGCCGTGCCCGATCCGGTCGGCCTCCAGGGTCTCCAGGCATTCCCGGATGCTCGCCGGGCCGAGCAGCTCACCGCCGTGCGGGGTCGACAGCAGGCCGCCGCGCTTGGCGATCCGGAACGCGCCCTCGAAGTCGTAGGCCCGGCCCCGCCGCTCGTCGTTGGACAGCCCGAACCCGACGACGCCCCGGCCGGCGTGCTGGACGGCCAGCCGGGCGAGCGTCTTGGCGTCCAGCGGGTGCCGGGTGCGGTTCGCGGCGATGACCACGCCGATGCCGACGCCGGTGGCCTCGGACGCGTCCCGCGCCGCGTCCAGCACCAGCTCCACCGTGGGGGTCAGCCCACCGAACTTCGCCGCGTACCCGCTCGGATCGACCTGGATCTCCAGCCAGCCCGACCCCTCCGCCGCCTCGTCCTCGGCCGTCTCCCGCAGCAGGCGGCGCAGGTCGCCGGGCGTCTGCAGCACCGAGCGGGCGATGTCGTAGAGGCGCTGGAACCGGAACCAGCCGCGTTCGTCCGTCGCCTGCAGCTTGGGCGGCCAGTCCTCCACGAGGGCGTCCGGCAGATGCACGCCGTGCGCGCCGGCGAGCTCGACGAGCGTCGAGTGCCGCATCGACCCGGTGAAATGCAGGTGCAGGTGCGCCTTGGGGAGCAGTGCCACGTCATTGCGGGCGGAACCCAGAACCTCCTGGGCGGGACGAGCTGACACGGTAGGGGCCTCCATGTGCCAATGCTGCCGGGTGATCGGCGCGGTTGAACCCCCTTCCGGAAGGATCACCTCACCGGACTACCTCGTATGACACGCGACGGCCATCCCCGCACATGGGCATCCCGAAAAAACTTTGGGATCGCGTGCAACCTCGTCCGGACACCGTGCGTATACGAGGGGCGCCAGAGAGAGACGGGCACCCCCGTAACCGAGCACGGGCAGGAAAGGGATACACGATGATCACGCTGAAGGCCGCCCTGATCGCGGCGTCCGCCATCGGGACCGTCGCCGTGGGCGGCGGCGCGACCTGGGCGATGGCAGGCTCCCACCAGGAGGCGGACCTCCGCCCCCAGGGCGCCACGGCCCCCGCGGTGGAGCGCGAGGTCCGGGACGCCGTGCCCGGCACCCCGCCGACCTGCCTGCCGGCCAAGCCCGCGCTGCCCAGCGCCAAGATCCCGGAGACCGGGGCGGAGAGGCAGGTCCGGAAGCACCTGGAGCAGAACCCCGCCACCAGGGAACTGCCGAAGGTGGACGTGCCCAAGACCGACCTCCCGGGCGCCGAGCTGCCCGACGCCAAGGTCCCGGACGCGAAGGTCCCTGACGCGAAGGTCCCTGACGCCAAGCTGCCGGACGCCAAGCTGCCGGACGCCAGGGGCAAGCTCCCGTCCGACCTGCCGACCTGCCTGCCGTCCACGAAGGAGCTGACGAAGGGGACCCCGGCGACCACGCCGTCCGCCCGCGTCCCGGCCAAGCCCGGCCTACCCGCCGTCCCCCGGCTCGACTGCACCGATCTGGTGCCGGCGGTCGAGGTCGGCGGCACGGTCGAGCGGACGGTCCTGCTGGCCAAGGGCCTGCGCCACGTCTCGACCGTCCCCGGCTCCGCCGACCTGCGGAAGGCGAACATCTGCGCCGTCACGCAGAAGTGGGCCGACAAGACCGGCCGGTGGATCACCGTCGAAACCCTGAGGACGCCCGCCGGCATGACGCAGAATCAGCTGCGGCAGGCGCTGAAGCTGCCCAAGGGCGGCACCCCCGTGACCGTGCCCGGCGGCACCGCCGGCTCGATCCTCCCGGACCGCGGCGGCGTGCTGCTGTTCGACGCGGACGGCCGGTCGCTGCTCGTCAACGGCAGCCCCGTCCTCGCGGGCGGCCTGAAGGACGTCACCACCGCGCTGGCCCAGGTCAAGTAGAAGGGCCGGCCAGCACGCAGCGGTACCAGGAACCGGGTGGGCGGCTCGGCGCGGAGCCGCCCACCCCCGAGAGAAGACCGGCCGGATTCGCGCCAGCCCGGGACGGAGCACAGTGGGGCGTCGAGACGACGAGACGTTCGTGGAGTTCGTGGCCGCACGCGGCGATGCCCTGCTGCGCACCGCGGCGCTGATGTGCGGGGCACGGCAGGACGCCGAGGACGTCCTGCAGACCGCGCTGGAGAAGGCGTACCGGCACTGGGGCCGGATCGAGCCCGGCAGCGACCCCGAGCCCTACGTCCGCAGGATCCTGGTCAATCTCGTGATCAGCCGCTCCCGCCGCTGGAAGGTTTTGAAGGAGATCCACATGGCGCGGCTGCCGGAACGGCCGGCGGCCTCGCCCGAACACGCCGTCGAGCTGAGGGGGACGCTCATGGACGAGCTGCGCAGGCTCGGCCCGCGGCAGCGGGCGGTACTGGTCCTGCGGTTCTGGGAGGACCTGTCGGAGGCGGAGACGGCGCAGGCGCTCGGCTGTTCGGTCGGAACGGTCAAGAGCCAGGCGTCCCGGGGGCTCGCCAGGCTCCGGGAGCGCCTCGGCACGAACCTGGCGCCACTGGGGAGATGAGCGATGGACCTGGAGAGTGAACTGCGGCAGGCCATGGCCGAGCAGGTGGCCGGGACGACCGCGCCGGCGTCGCTCGTCGCGGACGTCAAGCGCCGGCACCGGCGCCGCAAGGCCCGGATCCACGCCGCCGCCGGAGCCGCCGCGGCCACGGTCGCTGCGCTCGCCCTGGTGCCCACCTACCAGTCGTTCCGGGCCGCACCTGCCGGGAACCCCGGGACCGCCCGACCCGCGGACGGCGGCCCGACGCTCGAGCAGCCGGAACGACCGCCCGCCCCGGGTTCCTCCGCGTCCCCGTCAGCCAAGGGGGAGCCCGGGGCGGGCGCCTCCTCCCGGCCGGAGGCCCACCCGTCGGCGAGCGGGTCCGCGGACGACCCGCGCGAGCCCGGCCCCGGGGGAGTGGTGGACGGCCTGCCGGGCTGGATCACCTACATCCCGGACGGCCTCACCGCCGCGGGCCCGTGCACGGTGACGGACGGCGCCGAGCGCGAGACGACGACCTGCAAGTGGCGCGGGAGCGCGGGGTGGCTGGAGATCGCCATGGTGAAGGGGAGCGGGCTCACCGGCCCGCGGGACCTCATGAAGTCGCCCGGCCTTCCCGGGCGCACGTCCGTGCGGGGGGCGCCGGCCCTCACCGCCGACCGTCCCGGCTCAGGACGCCAGATCTCCTGGCTCGCCGGACCCGGCGTCGGGGTGACCGTGTCGGCCGGCGGCTCGGTGGAGACCCGGCTGATGCGCGTCGCCGAGGGCGTCCGCCCGTGAACGCGGCGCCGGAGGGCCGCTCGGGGAGGCACTGACGCCGTTCCGGCGGGACGTCCCGCGGCGGGGAGGGGCCGCGGCGGGACGGCCGGCCGGAACGCTCCGGGAACGGGCCGGTGGACGCGGCCCGTTCCGCACGGAACCGGCCCCGGGCACATGATGCGCCCGGGGCCGGTTCACGACCGCGAAAAGGGTGTCAGCTCGCCTCGGACAGCAGCTTCGCGACCCGCGAGACGCCCTCGACGAGGTCGTCGTCGCCGAGCGCGTACGACAGGCGGAAGTAGCCCGGCGTGCCGAACGCCTCGCCCGGCACCAGCGCGACCTCCGCCTCCTCCAGGATCAGCGCCGCCAGCTCCACCGACGTCTCGGGACGCTTGCCGCGGATCTCCTTGCCCAGCAGCTCCTTGACCGACGGGTAGGCGTAGAACGCGCCCTCCGGCTCGGGGCAGACCACGCCCGGGATCTCGTTCAGCATCCGCACGATCGTCTTACGGCGCCGGTCGAACGAGGTGCGCATCTCCGCCACCGCCGACAGGTCGCCCGTCACCGCCGCGATGGCCGCGGCCTGCGACACGTTCGCCACGTTGGACGTCGCGTGCGACTGGAGGTTGGCCGCGGCCTTCACCACGTCCGCCGGCCCGATCAGCCAGCCGACCCGCCAGCCCGTCATCGCGTACGTCTTGGCGACGCCGTTCAGCACGACCGTCCGGTCGGCCAGCTCCGGCACCACCACGGGCATCGAGTGGAACTCGGCGTCCCCGTACACCAGGTGCTCGTAGATCTCGTCGGTCACGACCCACAGGCCGTGCTCCTCCGCCCAGCGGCCGACGGCCTCGATCTCGGCGCGGGAGTACACGGCGCCGGTCGGGTTGGACGGCGACACGAACAGCAGGACCTTCGTCCGGTCGGTGCGGGCCGCCTCCAGCTGGTCGACGCTCACCTTGTAGCCGGTGGTCTCGTCGGCGACCACGTCCACCGGCACCCCGCCCGCGAGCTTGATCGACTCGGGGTAGGTCGTCCAGTACGGCGTCGGCACGAGCACCTCGTCGCCCGGGTCGAGCAGTGCGGCGAACGCCTCGTACACCGCCTGCTTGCCGCCGTTGGTCACCAGGACCTGGGACGCCTCGACCTTGTAGCCGGAGTCCCGCTCGGTCTTCTCCGCGATGGCGGCGCGCAGCTCGGGCAGCCCGCCCGCGGGCGTGTACTTGTGGAAGCGCGGCACGGAGCAGGCGGCCACCGCCGCCTCGACGATGTAGCCGGGCGTGGGGAAGTCGGGCTCGCCCGCGCCGAACCCGATGACCGGGCGGCCCGCCGCCTTGAGCGCCTTGGCCTTGGCGTCGACGGCCAGCGTGGCGGATTCGGATATCGCGGCGATGCGCTTGGAGATGCGAGGACGGTCGATGCTCATATCCCTATCGTTACAGACGATGTCCGGTGGCCAGAGCGGTATACCGGGGCGGGTCCGGACGCGTCCCCGGCACGGCCCCGTGACACGGTCCGGGCGTCCTGCGCCATCCGGTTCGACGCGGGGGCCCGGGGCACGTAGACTCACCGTCCTAGTGGCGCGTCCCCGCTCTACGAGCCTGTCCGCACACGGATGTCGGCAAAGGTCGTAAGCTGGACGCGGCACGACCCGGTCCCGTGGCCGGGTGTTCTCCGTTGACCCGGAGAATGAAGGGCAGTGGCTCAATTGGTAGAGCTCCGGTCTCCAAAACCGGCGGTTGGGGGTTCGAGTCCCTCCTGCCCTGCGAGGTGCGGTGCGCGCACCCGTGCCGGCCGCGACATGGCGGCGCCGTGGCGCTTCGCGGCACGGGACCGTGCGGCAACCACATGGTGGTTGGATCACGACCTATGAGGTGAACGGCGGCAAATGGCGACTGAGACCGACGAGCGCGACGAGCCCGAGGCCAAGGGCGAGGGCAAGCGCAAGAAGGAGAAGTCCCCGCGGCGGACGACTCCGGCGCTCTTCGTGCGCCAGATCATCGCCGAGCTGCGCAAGGTCATCTGGCCCACGCGGCGGGAACTCATCACCTACACGGTCGCGGCACTGATCTTCGTGCTGATCATGGTGGGGATCGTGTCCGGCGTCGACTACGGGCTGCAGCAGGGCATTTACGCCATCTTCGGCTGATCGGCCTCGGCTGATCGCGCCCGGGCCGCGGCGTACCGACGTGCCGCCGCCGCACCACCGCAAGTCCATTCACCGCAAGCCGAGAGAAAGAGACACCGTGTCCGAGCCCTCACAGCCCTACGACGAGGCCGTTGAAGAGGCCCAGTCCGCTGCGGCTGCTGCGGCAGACCAGGCGGCCGAGCCCGCCGAGGAGACGGCCGAGGCGGCCGTCGCCGCCGGCGAAGCCGAGCCCGCGGACACGAAGCTCGAGGGCGAGGGCCCCGGGCCGGACGCCGCCGCGGACGCCGCCGATCTCGCCGAGGCCGTCACGGACGAGCAGGACGAGGACGAAGACGAAGACGAGGAGGAGGCCGGCCCCCCGGCCGACCCCTACGCCGACTTCAAGATGCAGCTCCGGCTCCAGCCGGGCGACTGGTACGTCGTGCACTCCTACGCGGGGTACGAGAACCGGGTCAAGACCAACATCGAGACCCGGACGCAGACCCTCAACATGGAGGACTACATCTTCCAGATCGAGGTCCCGCAGCACGAGGTGACCGAGATCAAGCAGGGCAAGCGGCAGAAGGTCAACGAGAAGGTCCTGCCGGGCTACATCCTGGTCCGCATGGAACTGACCGACGAGTCCTGGGCCGCGGTCCGCAACACGCCCGGCGTCACCGGGTTCGTCGGGCTGCTGAACAAGCCGTCCCCGCTGAGCCTGGACGAGGTCGCCGGCCTGCTCGCCCCGGAGCCCGAGGAGGGCACCGTCAAGGCCAAGGAGCAGGCGAAGGCCCCCGCCACCGTCGACTACGAGGTCGGCGAGTCGGTCACCGTCATGGACGGCCCGTTCGCCACCCTCCCCGCCACGGTCAACGAGATCAACGCCGAGCAGCAGAAGCTCAAGGTCCTGGTCTCGATCTTCGGCCGGGAGACCCCCGTCGAGCTGTCCTTCAACCAGGTCTCCAAGATCTGACTTGAGCCCAGGCCGGGCCGTTTCCCGCGATGGCGGGGGACGGCCCGGATCCATGCGGGGCGTGCAGCATGTTCGGCCCGATGGATCGACCGGCCCGCACGAGGCCGTATTCTGGACGGGTTGTCCCGCCCAGGCGGGGGACGGCCGGCACGGTCCGGATCGAACCCCACCGGGAAATCGTCCCGCTTTGGCGGGGACGGTCCGGTGCATCTGCGCACCGGACAGGCAACACCAGCGATGCTCCCCGCTCACGCGGGTTGCGAGTCCAAGTGGTTCCTACACGGAGGATGCGTCCCAGCCGCCGTGTTGCCCGGATGACCGGGAGTCGGAACCACCGATAAATGGGATAAAGGGGTTCAAGTGCCTCCGAAGAAGAAGATCGCCGCGCTCGTCAAGGTCCAGCTGCAGGCCGGGGCCGCGACTCCGGCGCCGCCGGTCGGTACCGCGCTCGGTCCGCACGGCGTCAACATCATGGACTTCTGCAAGCAGTACAACGCTGCCACGGAGTCCCAGCGGGGCAACGTCGTCCCCGTAGAGATCACCATCTACGAGGACCGGTCGTTCACCTTCGTCACCAAGACCCCGCCGGCCGCGCAGCTCATCCTGAAGGCCGCGGGCGTCGACAAGGGCAGCGGCGAGCCGCACAAGACCAAGGTCGGCTCGATCACCGCCGACCAGGTCCGCGAGATCGCCACGACCAAGATGCCCGACCTCAACGCCAAGAGCCTGGAGACCGCCGAGAAGATCGTCGCCGGCACCGCCAGGTCGATGGGCATCGAGATCAAGTGACCTGACGCCGTATCCCGCCGCCGGCGGGACGGCAGTGGCAGGGCCAGGCGCTGGCCCGTACCACGAATTCCGGAAGGGAATCACCATGAAGCGCAGCAAGGGCTACCGCTCCGCGGCGGAGAAGATCGACCGGGAGCGGCTGTACAGCCCGGCCGAGGCCGTGCAGCTGGCCAAGGAGACCAAGGTCGTCAAGTTCGACCCGACCGTGGAGGTCGCGCTGCGGCTGGGCGTCGACCCCCGCAAGGCCGACCAGATGGTGCGCGGCACCGTCAACCTGCCGCACGGCACCGGCAAGACCGCCCGCGTGCTGGTCTTCGCCGCCGGCGCCAAGGCGCAGGAGGCCGAGGCGGCGGGCGCCGACTTCGTCGGCACCGACGACATGATCGAGCGGATCCAGGGCGGCTTCCTGGACTTCGACGCGGTCGTCGCCACGCCGGACCAGATGGGCAAGGTCGGACGCCTGGGCCGGGTGCTCGGCCCCCGCGGCCTGATGCCGAACCCGAAGACCGGCACGGTCACGATGGACGTGGCGAAGGCCGTGTCCGACATCAAGGGCGGCAAGATCGAGTTCCGGGTCGACCGGCACGCGAACCTGCACTTCATCATCGGCCGGGCGTCCTTTGAGCCGCGCCAGCTGGTGGAGAACTACGCCGCGGCCGTCGAGGAGATCCAGCGGCTCAAGCCGTCCGCCGCGAAGGGCCGGTACGTGAAGAAGGCGTCGATGACGACGTCGATGGGCCCGAGCATCCCGGTGGACCCGAACGCGGTCCGCAACCTTACCGCCGACCTCGAAGAGGTCTGAGCGGCAGCACGGCACAGGGCGTCCCCGCTCCGGCGGGGGCGCCTTGTTCGCGTACCGGCACATAGCACCGAACGGGCTGGATACATAGATCAGCGTCCGGAACCGGACAATTGGGTGACCGGATTGTTTTGTTACCGGTGGGGAATCTGGTGTTGAATCTTCCCCGTGAAGCGTCGAACCGACCGTGCCATCGCCATCTCCGCAGTCACCGCCGTCGCCGTCGTGCCCACGGCGATCGTGATGGTGGTCCAGGTCGGCGGCAACTCCGCCGGGGACGGGGGCGCGTCGCCCGCGTCCGCGGCCATGTCCCGGCAGGACCCCGCCAACCCGAACGGCACGGCCACCGGCCTCGTCACCCCCGGCGCCCCCGCGGCACCGGGCGCCAACCCGGGCGGGACCGGCAACGCCCCCGGCACGCCGGGCACGGGCGGCGGCGCCTTGGCGAACCTGCCCACCGCGCCGCCCCAGCCCGGCCCGAGCCTCCACGCCTTCACCCGCAAGACCGAGGTCAAGGTGTCCATCGGCGCGAACGGCGACTACAAGCACGCCGCGGAGACCGCGTCGTTCACCCTGTACCCGAAGTTCGCGATGAACGCGACCGGCGTCACCCAGACGATGCAGGGCGGCGAGCTCACCAAGATCACTCAGAAGGTCATCGTGAGCGGCCAGAACCTCAAGGGCTTCGACGGGGAGAAGTGGACCCAGTCCACCCTCACCGCCGCGCAGCTGAACACCCTGCAGACCCAGTCCGACCCCCGCCAGTTCACCTTCATGATCGGGACGCTCCCCGGCACGACCGCGAGCGAGCCGGACGACAGCGGCCGGACCCAGTTCACCGCTCAGGCCCGCATGGGCAGCGTCTACTCGCTGCTCCCGCAGGAAGCGGCCGCCGCGATCCGCGACTTGATCCCCCAGGACACCGGCTGCGGCCTGGACCTCTGGGCCGACAGCAAGTCCCGCCCCACCTCGATCGGCCTGAGCGCCCAGGCCCCCGGCGCGACCTTCACCGGCTCCATGACCTTCAACGCCTACCGCTGACCCCTGTGCTCATTTGCAGTGCCCTCTGCGGTCGGGCCCTGGGGTCCCTCCCTTCAACGGGCACTGCGCGCGATCGCTGCATCGCTCCGGCTCGCCCTGGGGGCTCGCTGCGCGATCAGCTCGCAGGCTTGAAACCTGCCTTCGGTCGCGATCGCAGGCGTTGAGGTCGGTGCGGGGTTGCTGTGGTGGCCGAGTACATCTAGCGCCTGACCGCCAAGGGCGATGCAAATAGGCAGGCACACTACGACCTTGGTCGTACCGTCTGGTGGGGCTTTCGTACCACCGGGGGATGTAGCGTCGTTGGCGTCCCCGTGACACTGGGATCACCAGCAGGGCGACAAGGGAGGCTCGAACCTCATGAAACGACGACTCGTGGTGGCCGCCGGCGGCACCGCCGTGAGCGCGGCTCTCCTGTTGACCGGGTGCGGCGGAGGCGGCACCGGCACGACGGAGAATATGCAGCTCACTGCCAGTCAGGCATTGGTGAAGGCGTCGGAGAAGACCGGTGAGGCGGATACGTTCAAGGCCGACCTCACGGTGACCGGGACGGGGCAGGGCGGCAGCGGGGAGATCCGCGCCAACGGGCAGTTCCAGCTGCGGCCGACGCTGCAGTTCAGTGCGAAGCTGGACGAGTTCAGCCGCGGCGGGAAGAGCGTCCCGGGGGCGCAGGGGCAGGCGCTGTTCACGGGCGACGTGCTGTACGCGAAGGTCCCGCAGCTCGCCAAGTTCGTCAGCGGCGGCAAGCCGTGGCTGAAGATCGACGTTGACCGGGCGTCGCAGCACACCGGGTTCGACATCCAGGGTCTGATCGGCCAGGTGGAGAAGGTGGACCCGGCCGAGCAGACGAAGATGTTCACCGGCTCCAAGGACGCGCGCCGGGTCGGCACCGAGAAGGTCGACGGGGTCGAGACGACGCACTACACCGGGACGGTGACCGTCCAGGACGCGCTGAACCGGCTCGACGCGGAGTCGCGCGAGAAGGTGCGCAAGTGGCTGCCGGTGGAGGACGCCCAACACAAGATCAACTTCGATCTGTGGACGGACGCGGAGAACCTGCCGCGCAAGCTCGTGTCGAAGATGAGCGGCGTGCAGGGTGAGACCGGCACGGTGACCGTCCTCTACAGCGACTACGGGGAATCGTTCAAGGTGAACCCGCCGCCGTCCGACCAGGTCGGCGAACTGTCGATCGCGGGATTGCTCGGCGGGAACTGACCTTCCGCCGACAAGATCGCGAAAACGGTGAACCCGGTGGTGCTCCGGTGCGTCTGATCCTTCAGGCGGCCCTGCCGTGCAACGGGTGTGAGCGGGCCGTGGAGCAGACCAAGGAGACCCCCCACGATGATCCGTCGTTTCGCCACGGGCGTCGCGCTGGCCACCGGCCTCGCCCTCTCGCTGACCGGCTGCCTCGGCGGCGCCGGCGACAAGGTGGGCGAGGCCGGTGCGAACCTGAAGCTCTCGGCCGCCCAGGTGCTCGGCAAGGCAGCGGAGAAGACCGGCCAGCTCGACACCTTCAAGGCGAGCATGGCGATGCAGATGACCGGTGCCGCGGACGGCGACGTCTCGATGACCGGTGGGATGCAGTACCAGCTCAAGCCGGACCTCGCCTACAGCATGAACTTCGACAAGATGACGGTCGCCGGGCAGTCGATGCCGGGCATGGAGCAGCGGCTGGTGGGCCGGACCATCTACATGAAGATGCCGATGCTCAGCCAGCTCGGCGGCGGGTCGGCGAGCAAGCCGTGGCTGAAGATGTCGCTGGACGAGCTGGGCCGCAAGTCCGGCCTGAACGTCGACCAGCTGCTCCAGCAGTCGCGGCAGATGGACCCTGTCCAGAACACCAAGATGCTGACGGCGTCCAAGGACGCGCGCGAGGTGGGCAAGGAGACGGTGGACGGTGTCCAGACGACGCACTACACCGGCACCTACCGGCTTGAGGACGCGCTCGCGCAGCTGCCCGCGGACCAGCAGGAGGTGCTCCGCAAGGGCTACGCGCAGACCGGCATGGACAGCATGCAGTTCGACCTGTGGGTGGACGACCAGCAGCTCCCCCGCAAGATGACCATGAAGGGCCAGCAGACGGCCGACGGGGTCATGACCATGACCATCAAGTACCGCGACTTCGGCAAGCCGGTGAACATCGCCGCGCCGCCGGCGAACCAGGTCACCGACTTCAGCCAGATGCTGCAGGGGATCGGCGGCGGCGGCCTGCCGGGCAGCTGACAACGGCCGACACGGGAGGGGACCGCGCCGCGACGGCGCGGTCCCCTCGCTGATTTGGTAAGTCGGGGAACGTGCACGTACTCTGTTCGGTGCCGAAGACCGCCGGTCGTCACCTCATGCCGAGGTGACCGAAGGACCCGATTCGTCGGGCGGCCTGCGTAGGTGAGACGAGAGCTTCCGCATGGCCTCCGTGCCTTGCCTGGACGCCCCGTGCGCCTGCGCCGGGGCGTTTTTTGGTCGATCGGGCCCCGTCCCCGGGATGGGGAGGGTCGTGAACACCCAGGTAATCGGAAGGAGGCCGCATGGCCAGGGCCGATAAGGACGCGGCGATCGCCGAGCTCAAGGACGAGTTCCAGAGCTCCAGCGGCGCCGTGCTGACCGAGTACCGCGGGCTGACCGTCGCGCAGGTCAGGGAACTGCGCGGCAATCTCGGCGAGACCGCACGGTTTCGCGTGGTGAAGAACACGCTGACCAAGCGCGCGGCGGACGAGGCCGGTGTCGACGAGCAGTTCCGTGACCTGCTCGAGGGCCCGTCGGCCATCGCGTTCGTCCGGGGCGACGTGGTCGAGGCCGCCAAGGGCCTGCGTGACTTCGCCAAGGCCAACCCGCTGCTGGTGATCAAGGGCGGGTTCATCGACGGCAAGGCGATGAGCGCGGCGGAGGTCACCAAGCTCGCCGACCTCGAGTCGCGCGACGTGCTCCTCGCGAAGCTCGCCGGTGCGATGAAGGGCTCGCTGTCCAACGCGGCCGCGCTCTTCAACGCCCTGCCGACGCAGACGGCGCAGCTGGCCGAGGCGCTGCGCGCCAAGCGCGAGGCGGCGGGCGAGACCGCCGACGCGCCGGCCGCCGAGGCCGCCGAGGCCGCCGAGTAGGCACCCGCGGTTACGTAATCCCCAGTTTTTCAAGCCATAGCGGAGGAAAGATCATGGCGAAGCTCAGCACCGACGACCTGCTCGACGCGTTCAAGGAGATGACCCTTCTCGAGCTCTCCGAGTTCGTGAAGCAGTTCGAGGAGGTCTTCGACGTCAAGGCCGCCGCGCCGGTCGCGGCCGTGGCCGCCCCCGCGGGCGGGGCCGGCGCCCCGGCCGCCGAGGAGGCCGCCGCGCAGGACGAGTTCGACGTCATCCTCGAGGGTGCCGGCGACAAGAAGATCCAGGTCATCAAGGAGGTTCGCGCGCTGACGAGCCTCGGCCTGAAGGAGGCCAAGGACCTGGTCGACAGCGCGCCGAAGCCGCTGCTGGAGAAGGTCAACAAGGAGGCCGCCGACAAGGCCAAGGAGGCCCTGGAGAAGGCCGGCGCGACGGTCACCGTCAAGTAAGGCGTTCCAGAGCCCGGGGCCGGTACGGCTCCGTTCGCTCCTCGGGAGGCGGTCGTCCCACCACGGGTGGGGCGGCCGCCTCTTTTCGTTGTACCGGAGTGATAAACGCATGCCGGAAAGCGTGCGTCCGGGCGGGTTGTGCGCTTATCAGCGTGCGGCGTAGCGTCCCCTCTGACGCTGTGGCCACACGAGGGTCGCGGTGTCCCGGCGGACGGACGGAGCCGTTCTTCCCCGGCCGAACACCCCGACCCCGCTTGAGGCTCCGGTTCTTGGACCACTAGTCTCATAGACGCCGTAAGTAACGATTGTCTTACGACGTCGCATTTGGCCGCTGATCTGGAGTGGAACCCCTTCCATTTGGACGGAGTCCCGCTACGGTAGTGGCACCCGTCACGGCTACTGGACGGTAGCAAGAGGGCGGTCACGCGGTGTGACGACAAAGAGCCTAGAGCTACTCGCTCATTGGTTCGGGATTCCCCCCCGGCCTGGACGAAAGGTGACGAGTGGGCGTCGAGATCAGAGTCGAGGGCCTGACCAAGTCCTTCGGCCGTCAGACCATCTGGCAGGACGTGTCGCTGACGCTGCCCGCGGGAGAGATCTCCGTTCTCCTGGGCCCCTCCGGCACCGGTAAGTCGGTCTTCCTCAAGTCCCTGGTCGGGCTGCTCAAGCCGGACCGCGGGCACATCTGGGTCGGCGACCGGGACCTCCCCTACCTCCCCGAGGCGCAGCTCTACGAGACCCGCAAGCTGTTCGGCGTGCTGTTCCAGGACGGCGCCCTCTTCGGGTCGATGAACATCTACGACAACGTGGCCTTCCCGCTCCGCGAGCACACGAAGAAGTCGGAGTCCGAGGTCAAGCGGATCGTCATGGAGAAGCTCGAGCTCGTCGGGCTCCTCGGTGCCGAGAAGAAGCTCCCCGGGGAGATCTCCGGCGGGATGAAGAAGCGCGCCGGCCTCGCCCGCGCCCTCGTCCTGAACCCCGAGATCCTGCTGGTGGACGAGCCCGACTCCGGCCTCGACCCCGTCCGCACGTCGTACCTGAACCAGACGATCGTCGACCTGAACGCCGAGATCGGCGCGACGTTCCTCATCGTCACCCACGACATCAACACCGCCCGGACCGTTCCGGACAACATCGGCCTGCTGTTCCGCCGCGAGCTGGTGATGTTCGGCCCGCGCGAGATGCTGCTGTCCAGCGAGGAGCCGGTCGTCCGGCAGTTCCTCAACGCGCGCAAGATCGGCCCGATCGGCATGTCGGAGGAGAAGGACGTCTCCGAGCTGGAGGCCGAGGCCAAGCAGGGCCACGACCCGGGCAAGCTGCCGCCGATCCCGCCGCAGCTGATGACCAGCGACGGCCGGATCCGCCCGGGGCAGCACGCCCCCGGCGCCTGGTGCGCCGCGCACGGCGTCACCCCGCCGCCCGGATCCTTCGTCGACGACCTGGGCCGCAACTGGGTGGAGGAGTGGCCGCGGTACGTGGCGTCGATGGCGCCCGCCGGCGGCCCGCCGCCCGGCGCCGCGCCCGGCCACTTCCCGGGTAACCCGCCGCCTGGGCAGCAAGGGGCGGGTGCAGGGTACTGATGTCCACTCCTGGTATCGGCGCGGACCAGCGAGGGGATGGCAAGGGCGGCGGGTCGTCCACGACGTTCCGCAAGATCGGGGACGGCGCCGCCAACGTCGCGATCCGGGAGCCGGGCCGCTTCTTCGCCCTGTGCCTGGACACCGGCCGCGCGATGTTCAAGTGGCCGTTCCAGTGGCGCGAGTTCATCCAGCAGGCGTGGTTCATCGTCAGCGTCACGGTGGTCCCCACCATGCTGGTCGCCATCCCGTTCGGCGGCATCCTGTCGCTGCAGGTCGGCGGGCTCATCCGGCAGCTCGGCGCGCAGTCCTACACCGGTGCGACCGCGGTCGTCGCGATCGTCCGGGAGGCCAGCCCGCTGGTGACCTCGCTGCTGGTGGCGGGCGCCGCCGGCTCGGCGATCTGCGCCGACCTCGGCTCCCGCAAGATCCGCGAGGAGATCGACGCGATGGAGGTGCTGGGGATCAACCCCCTGCACCGCCTCGTGGTGCCGCGGATGCTCGCCTGCGCGTTCGTCGCGCTGTTCCTGAACGGGCTGGTCTCGGTCGTCGGCCTCATGGGCGGCTACTTCTTCAACGTCATGCTGCAGGACGGCACGCCCGGCGCCTACCTGGCGTCGTTCAACGCCATCGCGCAGCTGCCCGACCTGCTGCAGGCCGAGTTCAAGGCGTTCGTGTTCGGCATCACCGCCGGCCTCGTCGCGGCGTACAAGGGGTTGAACGCGAAGGGCGGCCCGAAGGGGGTCGGTGACGCGGTCAATCAGACCGTGGTCATCACCTTCATGCTGCTCTTCCTGGAGAACTTCCTGATCTCCGCGCTGTACTTCCAGTTCGTGCCGTCGAAGGGCATGTAATGGCGAGCGGACGGGCGTCGTCTGGACTGAGGAGCGCAGGGAGCCTGCGACCGGAGCGACGAGGGAAGACGGCGCCGCGGACGGCCGCTCGCAGCCGAGCGGAGGCGAGGCGATGAGCAGGGCGAGCGGACGGGCGTCGTCTGGACTGAGGAGCGCAGGGAGCCTGCGACCGGAGCGACGAGGGAAGACGGCGCCGCGGACGGCCGCTCGCAGCCGAGCGGAGGCGAGGCGATGAGTACAGCTCCGGGAAAGACAGGGAAAGCCGTCAGTAAGGCGGTGAACGCGCCTTTGCAGCGGCTGGACGACTTCGGACACCAGATGTCGTTCTACGCCCGCGCGTTCGCGTGGACGTTCCGGGTGCTGCGCCGCTACCGCACGGAGGTGCTGCGGCTGCTGGCCGAGGTGAGCCTCGGCACCGGCGGCCTCGCGGTGATCGGCGGCTCGGTGGTGATCGTCGGATTCATGACGTTCTTCACCGGCAGCCAGGTCGGCCTGCAGGGCTACGAGTCGCTGAACCAGATCGGCACGGCGGCGTTCACCGGCTTCGTCGCGTCCTACTTCAACACCCGCGAGATCGCCCCGCTGGTGTCGGCGCTGGCGCTGTCGGCGACGGTCGGCTGCGGGTTCACCGCCCAGCTCGGCGCGATGCGGATCTCCGACGAGATCGACGCGCTGGAGGTCATGGCGGTCCCGTCGATGCCGTTCCTCGTCACGACCCGGATGCTGGCCGGGATGATCGCGGTCATCCCGCTGTACATCGTGGGCCTGCTGGCCTCGTACGGCGCGACGCGGCTGATCGTGACGGTTTTCTACGGGCAGTCGACCGGCACATATGACCACTATTTCCATTTGTTCCTACCACCGAACGATATCTTGTGGTCGTTCGGAAAAGTAATCATATTCTCGGTGCTGGTCATGCTGATCCACTGCTACTACGGCTACCACGCGAGCGGCGGCCCGGCCGGCGTCGGCGTCGCGGTGGGCCGCGCGGTGCGCACCAGCATCGTCGTCATCAACGTGACGGACCTGCTCCTCGGAATGGCGATCTGGGGCACTGACACCACCGTCCGGATCGCGGGGTGACCGGGATGAGCGGAGCGAACCGGGGGGCGTGGGGGGTCGCCCCCCCACAGAGGGCGGCAGAATCATGACGGAACGTATCCGGTTTCGGTTGCTCGGGATCTCCATGTTGCTGGTGATCGTCCTGTTGCTGGCGCTCACCGTGGCGCTGTTCAACAAGGCGTTCACCCCCGTGACCGAGGTGACGGTGCGGGCGGAGCGCGCCGGGCTGCAGCTGCTGCCGCACTCGGACGTGAAGGTGCGGGGCCTGATCGTCGGGGAGGTGCGCGACACCGACGCGACGGCGCAGGGCGCGACGCTGCACCTGGCGCTCGACCCGGACAAGGCGAAGCTGATCCCGGGCAACGTCCAGGCGCGGCTGCTGCCGAA
Organism: Actinomadura sp. 7K534; assembly: GCF_004348575.1. NCBI lineage: Bacteria > Bacillati > Actinomycetota > Actinomycetes > Streptosporangiales > Thermomonosporaceae > Actinomadura > Actinomadura sp. 7K534. The sequence continues at coordinate 50,416 of NZ_SMKB01000011.1, read as the reverse complement.
GACGCTGTTCGGCGAGAAGTACGTGGAACTGCACATCCCGGAGCAGCCGGGCGCGCTGGGGCTGGCCGAGGGAACCGTGATCCAGCAGGACCGGTCCCGCGCCGCCGTCGAGATCGACAAGGTGCTGAACGACCTGCTGCCGCTGCTGCAGGCGGTGAAGCCGGCGGAGCTGAACGCGACGCTGAACGCCCTCGCCACGGCGCTGCAGGGCCGCGGCGACCAGATCGGGCAGAACCTGGAGCAGGCGGACGCGCTGCTGAAGAAGATCAACCCGGAGCTGGGGACGCTCGTCCACGACCTGCACGGCCTGGCGGACGTGTCCGACATCTACCACGCCGCCGCGCCGGATCTGCTGCAGACGCTCCGGAACCTCAACGTGACCAGCAAGACGATCACCGACAAGACGGCGACGATCGAGCGGCTGATCCCGGCGACGACCGCGCTGGCGCAGGACGGCGACGTGTTCATGCGCAACAACGGACCGAAGATCGTCGGGTTCAACATCGCGAACCGGGACGTGCTCAGCCTCGTCGCCCGGTACTCGCCGTCGATGCCGTGCGTGCTGGCGGGCCTCATGAAGATCAAGCCGGAGGCCGAGCGGGTGGCCGGCGGGAACGGGTCCAAGACCTTCAACCTGACGATCGAGATCGTCAAGCCGCGGCCGGGCTACAAGAACCCGCTGGAGCTGCCCGAGGTGAAGGACCAGCGGAACCCGCGCTGCTACAACCTGCCGAACCCGCGGGTCCCGTTCCCGGACTTCCTGGCGCTGGACGGCACCGAGGACAACCTGTGGTGGAAGGACCCCGACCCGGCGAACGCGCCCGCGGGCGGCCGCGGCCGGGCGGTGTCGAACATCTTCGTCGACCCGGGGTCGATGAGCGAGCAGGACAAGATCAAGAGCATTGTCGGGCCGATGACGCAGACCCCCGCCCATGAGGTCTCCGACGTCTCGTCCCTGCTGTTCGGGCCGCTGATGCAGGGATCGGTGGTGACGGTCAAGTGAAGACGACGAGTGCGGCGATCAAGCTGCTGACCTTCGTGGTCGTCACGGCGGTGGCGACCGGCGTGCTGGCGATGACGATCTCCAACATGCGGTTCGGGCCGTCCAAGACCTACAAGGCGATCTTCTCGGACGTGACCGGGCTGCTGAAGAACGACGACGTCCGCGTCGCCGGGGTCCGGGTCGGCCAGATCGAGGAGATCAAGCTCTACAAGGGGCACCAGGCCGAGGTGACGTTCAGCGTCCAGGAGAACGGCGCGTTCCGGGCGGGGCTGCCGACGTCCACGCAGGCGCACATCCGCTACCGCAACCTGATGGGCCAGCGGTACCTCGCGCTGGCCGACGGGGAGGGCCAGGCCAACGAGTACCTGGACCCGGGCGACACGATCCCGATCTCGCAGACGAAGCCGGCGCTGGACCTGACGACGCTGTTCAACGGCTTCCGGCCGCTGTTCCGGGCCCTGGAGCCCAAGGACGTCAACACGCTGGCGATGCAGATCATCACGGTGCTGCAGGGCGAGGGCGGGACGATCAACAGCCTGCTCGCGCACGTCGCGTCGCTGACCAGCACGCTCGCCGACCGGGACAAGGTCATCGGCCGGGTGATCGACAACCTGAACACCGTCCTCGGCACCATCGACGAGCGGCACGACGAGGTCAACAAGCTGATCCTCGACCTGCGCGGGTTCGTCAGCGGCGTCTCCGACGACCGCAAGGCGATCTTCGACTCGGTGGCCGCGCTCAACGACCTGACCGGCACCACGCAGGACCTGCTCGCCGACGCGCGGCCCGGCATCCGGAACGACATCGCGGGACTGCGCAAGCTCACCGGGACGTTCGACGCGAACCGCAAGGACATCGACGAGGGCCTGCAGCGGACGCCGAACCGGCTGGAGAAGCTGGTGAACATCTCCTCCTACGGCTCCTGGTTCAACATGTACATCTGCGGCCTCGACGCGCGGGTGCGGCTGCCTGGCGGACCGGTCTACCAGACGCCGGCGATCGTGAACGAGAACGCGAGGTGCAAGTAGATGAGGGTCTCGTTCCGCGAGCGCAACCCGGTCCCCATCGGCCTCATCGGGTTCGCCGTCATCATCGTGCTGGTCGTCCTCGCGATGAACCTGCAGAACATCCCGCTGATCGCCGGCGGCACCACCCGGACCGCCCAGTTCAAGGAGGCGGCGGGGCTGGAGCCCGACGAGGAGGTCCGCATCGCGGGCGTCAAGGTCGGCGAGGTCGAGTCCCTGGACCTGGACGGAGACCACGTCAAGGTCACCTTCCGGGTCGACGACGGGGTGCGGCTCGGGGACCGCACCGAGGCCAGCATCAAGATCAAGACGGTCCTCGGCTCGCACTACCTGGAGCTGATCCCGCGCGGGAAGGGCGAGCTCGGCCGCACGATCCCGATCGAGCGGACGCACGTCCCGTTCGAGGTCGTCCCGGCGATCAGCGAGCTGAGTCAGCGGGTCGGCGCGATCGACGTCGAGCAGGTCGCCGAGTCGTTCGAGGTGCTGTCGCAGACGTTCGAGAACTCCCCCGAGGAGGTCCGGGCGTCGCTGCAGGGCCTGCGGCGGCTGTCGAACACGATCGCGTCCCGCGACGAGGAGCTGCACGAGCTGACCGGCAAGGCCAAGGACGTCTCGCAGCTGCTCGCGGACCGCAACCAGGACTTCGCCGAGCTGGTCCAGGACGGCGACAAGGTGCTGCAGGCGGTGCAGGCCCGCCGCGCGGTGATCCACCAGCTGCTGATCCGCACCGTGACCCTGTCCCAGCAGGTGAACGCGCTGATCAACGAGAACGAGAAGCAGCTCAGGCCGATGCTGGACAACCTGGCGCGGGTCAACCGGGTGCTGCTGAAGAACCAGGACAACCTGGACCGGATCCTCCAGCTGTTCGCGCCCTTCGCCCGCCAGTTCGCCGACGTGACCGGCACCGGCCGCTGGTTCGACTCGTGGATCCAGAACCTCCTGCCGATCCCCGCCTCGATCGGGGAGGGCCCGGGCGGCGGGGGCGGCACCCACCAGCAGGGCGGCCGTACCGGCAACGGCAACGGCTCGTCCGGCAACGGTTCTTCCGGCAATGGTTCTTCCGGCAATGGTTCTTCCGGCAATGGCCAGACCGGCGTCACGGGCGACAACCCGTTGCCCTTCCTCCCGTGAGCAGGCAGGTTTCCGTGCGCAATTCAGGGACCATCCTCCGACTCGGCGGCGCGATACTCGCCGTCGCGGTGCTGGCCGCCGTGCTCCTGCTGGTGCTCCAGAAGCCGGAGCAGCGCCGGATGACGGCGTACTTCACCAAGACGGTCGGCCTCTATCCGGGCGCCGACGTCCGCATCCTCGGCATCCGCGTCGGGGAGGTCACGAGCGTCGACCCCGTCGGCGACGCGGTGAAGGTCGAGCTGAAGTACGACGCCAAGTACAAGGTGCCGGCCAACGCGCAGGCGGTCATCATCAACCAGACGCTCGTCGCCGACCGGTACATCCAGCTCACGCCGGTGTACAAGGGCGGCGGGGTCCTGGCGGACGGTGCGACGCTGACCACCAGCCGCACCGCCGTCCCGGTGGAGGTCGACGACATCGGCGGCAGCCTGAACGACCTCACCAAGGCCCTCGGCCCGGAGGGCGCCAACGCGCCCGGCGAGGACGGCACCGGGGCCCTGTCGGAGCTGCTGCGGGTCGGCGCCTCGAACCTGGAGGGGCAGGGCGACGACATCCGGCAGACGATCGCGGACACCTCCAAGGCGCTCAGCACCCTGAGCACCGACCGCGGTGACATCGCCGAGACGATCCGGAACCTGCGCGTCATCACCGACGCGATGAAGGCCAACGACCAGCAGATCAAGTCGTTCGGCGGGCACCTCAACGAGGTGTCGGCGCAGCTGGCGGGGGAGAAGGAGGAGCTGAGCGCGGCCCTCAACACCCTCGCGCCGACGCTGCGCAACGTCCAGCGGTTCGTGAAGGACAACCGCAGCGAGCTGGCCGCGAGCGTCCGGCAGCTCGCGCAGATCACCGGCGTGCTGGTGAAGGAGCGCGACGCCCTCGCCGAGATCCTGCAGGCCGGCCCGCTGGCCATCAACAACCTGGCCCGCGCGTACGACCCGATCAGCGGCACGGTCCACACCCGCACCAACTTCCGCCAGTTCCACGACCTGGCCGACTGGGTCTGCTCGCTGGCGTACTCGGTGGGGACGCCCGCCAAGGAGTGCCTCGACTTCGTCGAGCCGTACAACGGCATCGGCAAGGCGCTGACGGGCCTGCACCTGGACCTGTCCTGGATCACCGCGCTGACCACGCACTACGACCCGGTCCCGATCCCGCCGGACGCCTACGGGCCGCAGGGCCCGCCCAAGTCCGCCAAGGCGAAGAACCGGTCGAACGGTGGGTCGGACGCCGGTGCCGGGACCGGTGCCGCGGCGCAGGGCGCGCCCGGGGACATCACCGCGCTGCTGCCTGGAGGTGGCCGATGAGCACGACACGGCGGGTGCGCCGGGCGGGACGCGCCTTCGGCGGCCGTGCGCGGCTGTTCGGCGTCGTCGCCCTCGCGGGCGTGACGGCCCTGACGGGCTGCACGTTCGACGGCGTGTCGTCGCTGCCGCTGCCCGGCGGCCCCGACCTCGGGTCGGACCCGACCACCGTGAAGATCGAGTTCGCGAACGTGCTGGACCTCGTCCCGCAGTCCGCGGTCAAGGTCAACGACGTCTCGGTCGGCCAGGTCGAGAAGATCGAGCTGGCCGGCGACTCGCGGTCCGACCGCGGCTGGTACGCCGTCGTCACCGTCAAGGTGCGCAAGGACGTCAGGCTGCCCGACAACGCCGTCGCGACGATCGGCCAGACGAGCCTCCTCGGCGAGAAGTTCGTGCAGCTCGACCCGCCGGCGAACGAGCCGCCGAGCGGGCGGCTCGGCAACAACGACCTGATCCCGCTGGCCCGCACGACCCGCGGCACCGAGATCGAAGAGGTGCTGTCGGCGATGTCGCTGCTGCTGAACGGCGGCGGCCTGGAGCAGGTCTCCACGATCAGCCGCGAGCTGCAGGCCGCGATGGGCGGCCGCGAGGCGACGATCAAGTCGGTGCTGCACCGGCTCAACACCTTCACCGGGACGCTCGACCGCAACCGGCACGCGATCACCCGGGCGCTGGACAGCATCGACCGGCTCAGCGGGAAGCTGGCGGACGAGCGCGAGACGATCCGGAACACCATCGACCAGACGGGCCCGGCGATCGCGGTCCTGGACCGCAACCGCGCCGACCTCACCAAGATGCTGGTCGCGCTGGACAAGCTCAGCCGCACCACCACCAACGTGATCGACCAGTCCAAGGCCGACCTGCTCGCCAACCTGCAGGACCTCGACAAGATCCTGCGGAACCTCAACAAGGCCGGCTCGGACCTGCCGAAGTCGCTGGAGACGCTGATCACCTTCCCGTTCCCGGCGACGTTCGAGAACGTCGTCGAGGGCGACTACGGCAACGTCCACCTGCGCGTCGACCTCGACTTCGAGTCCCTCGCGCAGAACCTGTTCGGCGGCACCGACCTGGAGAAGACGCTCGGCAGCGGCCACCAGATGCGCAACATGCTCCAGGTCCCGAACGTGACCCTGCCCGACACGCCGCTGGGCGTGCTGCCCCAGTCGCCCGGCGGCGGCTCCGGCGGACTGCCCGGCCTGCCGGGGAACGGCGGCCGGCCCGGCTCGGACCAGCCCGGTTCGAACCAGCCCCGCTCGAACCAGCAGGGCCGCCCCGGCGCACTCGGCCCGGAATCCGGTGACAGCGGTCTGCGGACCCTGATGACGGGGAGCCTCTCGTGATCCTCAGCCGCGGAATCATCCTCCAGCTGATCGCCTTCGCGGTGATCACCGTCGTCGGCGTGGCGGTCGTGTCGGTGAACTACATCGGGGTCGGCCGCGGCCTCCTCGGCCGCGAGTACGTCGCCTACGTCGACCTCACCGACTCCGGCGGCGTGTTCAGCAACGCCGAGGTCACCTACCGGGGCGTCCCGGTCGGGCGGGTCGGGCCGATCGAGCTGACCGAGACCGGGATCCGGGTCAAGCTGGAGCTCCGGCGCGGCGAGCGGATCCCGCGCGAGGGCACGAAGGCGGTCGTGGCGAACCGGTCCGCGGTCGGCGAGCAGTACATCGACCTGGTCCCCGCCCGGAAGAGCGGGCCCTACCTCGACGAGGGCGACCCGTACACGATCCCGCGCGACCGCACCACGCTGCCGGTGTCCACCGCCGAGCTGCTGCGCAACGTCGACGCGCTGGTCGGCTCGGTGAACACCAAGGACCTCGGCGTCATCGTGGACGAGCTGAACAAGGCGTTCTCCGGCTCCGCCGAGGACCTCCAGTCCCTCCTCGACGACACCGACCGCATCCTGGAGACCGCCGACCAGTCCTACCCCGACACCAAGCGGCTCCTGGACAACAGCGTCACCGTCCTGGACACCCAGCGCGGGCAGGCCGCCAACATCCGGGGCTTCGCGCGGAACCTGAACGAGCTGACCACGTCCCTCCGCAACGACGACCCGGCGCTGCGCCGGACCATCGACAGCGTGCCGGGCGCGGTGGACGAGACGCACAAGGCCATCCACCAGCTCGCGCCGACGCTGCCCGTGCTCCTGGCGAACCTCACCACCACCGGCCAGGTCATCTCCTCGCGCAAGGCGGGCCTGCGCTCGCTGTTCATCCTCTACCCGGTGACCGTCGCGGGCGCCTTCACCGTCACGCCCGGCGACGGAACCCAGCACATGGGCCTCGCGCTGAACATCGACTCGCCGCCCGCGTGCACCGAGGGCTACGAGCAGGTGAAGCGGCGCTGGCCGCAGCACACGGGCAAGAAGAAGCCCCGCCTGGACGCCGGCTGCAAGGCGCCGAAGGACGCGCCCACCGCCGTCCGCGGCTCCCGCAACTTCCCGGCCGACGCCATCGCGCCGTACCCGCAGGTCCCGCCGGGCGCCACTGCCGGCGCGGGCTTCCCCGAGGGCGGCGCCTACGCCAAGGACGGCGACGGCGGCAAGGCGCAGGCCAAGGGCGGGGACGCCGAGGCGAAGACCGCGGCCGCCCCCACCGCGCAACTGGCGAACGGCAACCTCTACCTCTCGTATCCGGCCGGCTCAGTGGAATTCGCTGGATACGATCCAACGACCGGTGCCGTCTACGGGCCCGACGGCAAGCGGTACGCCATGCAGCGCACCGCCGGTACTCGTGAGTTGGGAGATTCCTCGTGGAAGTGGCTCATGCTCGGACCCCTGAGCCAGTGAGGCGGGTCCGATGAGGCGCCGCTGGCCCCAGATCACCACGATCGTCCTGGGCGTGCTCGTCGTCGCGCTGGTCGTCGCCACCGGCGTGCTCGGCGCGCGCACCTGGCAGGGCAAGAACGACGCCGACGAGCGCGCAAAGGCGACGCAGGCGGCGCGGCAGATGGGCGTCAACCTGATGTCGCTCAACTACGAGACCGCCCAGAAGGACCTCGACCGGATCGTCGCCGGCACCACCGGCGAGCTGAAGAACAAGCTCAGCACTCAGTCGAAGCAGCTCCTGGACCAGCTCAGCAAGACCCAGGCCAAGTCGAGCGTCGACCAGGTCGAGGCCGGTGTCGTCTCCATCGACGACGACTCCGCCGAAGTGATGGTGTCCCTCAACGGGACGGTCACCAACCCCAAGGTGAAGGACGGCGCGGCGCGCGCCTACAGGTACCTGATGGATCTCACCCGGGTCGATGACCGGTGGCTCGTGTCCGAACTGGAGGTGGTCCCGTGACCATGCTCGGCCGGGGCAAGCGCTCCGCACGGAAGAACGAGAACGCCGCGGACGACAAGGCGCGCAAGGCCGAGGAGGCCGCCGAGGCCGCCCGCCTCGCCGAGGAGGCCGCCGCCAAGGCGAGGGAGGCGGCCCGGCTGGCCCAGGAGGCCGCGGACGCCGCCGCCGCGGACGAGCCCGAGCCGAAGAAGGCCGGCAGAACGTCTGAGAAGCCCCGTCGCGCCAAAAAGGCCCCGGAAGCCTCTGAGACCCCCGACGGCGATGCCGACGCGGCAGAGGAGACCTCAGAGCCCGCACGGGCATCTGTGGCCGACGTGGACGACCCGGAAGCCGACGAGGACGTCCTCGACGAGGAATCCTCCGTCGACCTGGACGCCGACGCCGACGCTGAAGACGACGACGCTGACGACGACGCCGAAGAAGAAGAGGCCGTCGAAGCCGAGAAGCCGAAGAAGCCCGCCAAGCCCGCCAAGCCGATCAAGCTGAAGAAGCCGGCCGCCGCCGAGGCGGACGACGACGAAGAAGACGACGAAGACGGGGGCGCCCGCGGCGGCGCCACCCGCTCCGGGTACACGGTTATCGCCGTCCTGGCCGTCCTCGTCATCGCCTTCGGCACCGCGGCCACGATGCTGTACCTCAAGGACCGCGAGCAGAACGCCGTCGAGGCCGCCGGCCGGGAGGGCGCGTGGGCCGCCTCCAAGGCCGCCAAGGCGCTGTCGTCCTACGACTTCCGGACCATCGACGCCGACATGAAGACGGCCGCCGACATGACCACCGGGAAGCTGCGCAGCGACTACGAGAAGGAGATGCCCTCCTTCAAGGCGAACGCGACCCAGCAGCAGCTCGTCGGAACCACGACGGTGCTCAAGACGGGCGTCGTCAGCGCCACCCCCGACAAGGTCGTCGTCCTCGTCTACGCGAACCGCACGTCGGCCACCAAGGACGACGAGACCCAGCGCCTCCCCGAGTCGCTGCGCCTGAAGATGACGATGGTCGAGACCGGCGGCAAGTGGCTGGCCCAGGACGTCGACGTGATCTCCTGACCCGTCCCGGTCACCGGTCCGCGACCGCCGAGGCGTTCGCCGGACGACCTGGGAACACCGAACGGCCGTCCCCTCCGGGGGCGGCCGTTCGCCGCTTCCCGGGGCCCGTCGGCCCACCCGCGCGGAGGCCTTAAACTATGGCCTTCCTCACTGCAGGTCAGGGGCCGAAAAGTCCAAGTCCGCTCTTGACTGAGAGGCGTTGAGGAGCGATGCTCCATGGCAACGTGATGCATACTGCGGCGCTAGAGTTGCGAGCGGTGTACCAGTCGGCTACACTGCCCCTTTGCGCTGCCCTCTGACTATCCGCTGCTGAGAGCACCCCTGCCGTGGTCCCTTTTGGACCCCTTTGTGCAGGTCTCGGTCGTGGATCGTCTGGCGTGCGTGTCACCAGTTACGCCGCGAGCCCTCGGAAGGACCACTCTTGGCAGCCTCGCGCAACGCCTCGAATACCGCAACCGGTCCGAACCGCGTCTCCTTCGCGCGCATCAAGGAGCCGCTCGAAGTCCCGGACCTCCTTGCTCTGCAGACCAACTCCTTTGACTGGCTGCTGGGCAACGAGAGGTGGAAGGCCCGGGTCGAGGCGGCCCAGAAGGCCGGAAGTAAGAGCGTCCCGACCCAGTCGGGGCTGGAGGAGATCTTCGAAGAGATCAGTCCGATCGAGGACTTCTCCGGAACCATGTCGCTGTCGTTCCGCGACCACCGGTTCGAGCCGCCCAAGTACTCCGTGGAGGAGTGCAAGGACAAGGACATGACCTACTCCGCCCCGATGTTCGTCACGGCGGAGTTCATCAACAACACCACCGGTGAGATCAAGAGCCAGACGGTGTTCATGGGCGACTTCCCGCTCATGACCCCGAAGGGCACCTTCATCATCAACGGCACCGAGCGGGTGGTCGTCTCCCAGCTCGTCCGATCGCCCGGCGTGTACTTCGACCGGGCGCTCGACAAGGCGTCCGACAAGGACATCTACGGCTGCCGGGTCATCCCGAGCCGCGGCGCCTGGCTCGAGTTCGAGATCGACAAGCGCGACAACGTCGGCGTGCGCATCGACCGCAAGCGCAAGCAGCCGGTGACCGTGCTGCTCAAGGCGCTCGGCTGGGACGAGGCCCGCATCCGCGAGCGCTTCGGCTCCTACGAGTCGATCAACGTCACGCTGGAGAAGGACCACACCTCCGGCCAGGACGACGCACTCCTCGACATCTACCGCAAGCTGCGCCCGGGTGAGCCGCCGACGCGCGAGTCCGCGCAGACGCTGCTGGAGAACCTGTACTTCAACCCGAAGCGCTACGACGTCGCCAAGGTCGGCCGCTACAAGATCAACAAGAAGCTCGGCCTCGACCTGGACATGAACCAGGGCACCCTCACCGAGGACGACATCGTCGCGACGATCGACTACCTGGTGCGGCTGCACGCCGGCGAGGAGGAGGCCACCCTCGGCGCGGTCCCGGTCCCGATCGAGGTCGACGACATCGACCACTTCGGCAACCGGCGCCTGCGCACCGTGGGCGAGCTGATCCAGAACCAGGTCCGGCTCGGCCTGGCGCGCATGGAGCGCGTCGTCCGCGAGCGGATGACCACCCAGGACGTCGAGGCCATTACGCCGCAGACCCTGATCAACATCCGGCCGGTCGTCGCCTCCATCAAGGAGTTCTTCGGCACCAGCCAGCTGTCGCAGTTCATGGACCAGACCAACCCCCTGGCCGGGCTGACGCACAAGCGGCGGCTGTCCGCGCTGGGCCCCGGTGGTCTGTCGCGCGAGCGGGCGGGCATGGAGGTCCGCGACGTCCACCCGTCCCACTACGGCCGCATGTGCCCGATCGAGACGCCGGAAGGCCCGAACATCGGCCTGATCGGCTCGCTCGCGGCGTACGGCCGGGTCAACCCGTTCGGGTTCGTCGAGACCCCGTACCGGCGCGTCACCGACGGCATCGTCACCGACGAGATCGACTACCTGACCGCCGACGAGGAGGACCGCTACATCATCGCGCAGGCCAACTCGCTGATCAACGACGACGGCACGTTCGTCGACGATCGCGTGCTGGTCCGCAAGAAGGGCGCCGAGGTCGAGCTCGTGCCCGCCCGCGACGTCCAGTACATGGACGTCTCGGCGCGGCAGATGACCTCCGTCGCCACCGCGATGATCCCGTTCCTGGAGCACGACGACGCCAACCGCGCGCTGATGGGCTCCAACATGCAGCGCCAGTCCGTCCCGCTGCTGCGCAGCGAGGCGCCGCTGGTCGGCACCGGCATGGAGTACCGCGCCGCGACCGACGCCGGCGACGTCATCACGGCCGAGAAGGCCGGCGTCGTCGAGGAGGTCTCCGCCGACTACGTCACCGTCATGAACGACGACGGCACGCGGACGACCTACCGCGTCGCCAAGTTCAAGCGGTCGAACCAGGGCACCTGCTTCAACCAGAAGCCGATCGTCGAGGAGGGCGCCCGGGTCGAGCTCGGGCAGGTCATCGCCGACGGCCCGTGCACCGACCAGGGCGAGATGGCGCTTGGCAAGAACCTCCTCGTGGCGTTCATGCCGTGGGAGGGCCACAACTACGAGGACGCCATCATCCTGTCCCAGCGCCTCGTGCAGGACGACGTCCTGTCCTCGATCCACATCGAGGAGCACGAGGTCGACGCCCGCGACACCAAGCTGGGCCCCGAGGAGATCACCCGGGACATCCCGAACGTCTCCGAGGAGGTCCTGGCCGACCTCGACGAGCGCGGCATCATCCGCATCGGCGCCGACGTCGTCCCCGGCGACATCCTGGTCGGCAAGGTCACGCCCAAGGGCGAGACCGAGCTGACCCCGGAGGAGCGGCTGCTGCGCGCGATCTTCGGTGAGAAGGCGCGCGAGGTCCGCGACACCTCGCTGAAGGTGCCGCACGGCGAGCAGGGCAAGGTCATCGGCGTCCGGGTGTTCTCCCGCGACGAGGGCGACGAGCTCCCGCCCGGCGTGAACGAGCTGGTCCGGGTGTACGTCGCGCAGAAGCGCAAGATCACCGACGGTGACAAGCTCGCCGGCCGGCACGGCAACAAGGGCGTCATCTCCAAGGTGCTCCCCGTCGAGGACATGCCGTTCCTGGAGGACGGCACGCCGGTCGACATCGTCCTGAACCCGCTGGGCGTCCCCGGGCGCATGAACGTGGGCCAGGTCCTGGAGACCCACCTCGGCTGGGTCGCCTCCCGCGGCTGGAAGATCGAGGGAGACGACGCGGACTGGAAGCGGGCGCTCAAGGCGATCGGCGCCGATGAGGCCGACCCGTGGACCAACACCGCGACCCCGGTGTTCGACGGTGCTCAGGAGAGCGACGTCACCGGCCTGATCGAGTCCACCCTGCCGAACCGCGACGGCGACCGGCTGGTCGGCCCGGGCGGCAAGGCGAGGCTGTTCGACGGCCGCACCGGCGAGCCGTACAAGGACCCGATCTCGGTCGGCTACATCTACATCCTCAAGCTGCTCCACCTGGTCGACGACAAGATCCACGCGCGGTCGACCGGTCCCTACTCCATGATCACCCAGCAGCCGCTCGGCGGTAAGGCCCAGTTCGGCGGGCAGCGCTTCGGTGAGATGGAGGTGTGGGCGCTGGAGGCGTACGGCGCCGCCTACGCCCTGCAGGAGCTGCTGACCATCAAGTCCGACGACGTCCTCGGCCGCGTGAAGGTGTACGAGGCCATCGTCAAGGGCGAGAACATCCCCGAGCCCGGCATTCCCGAGTCCTTCAAGGTGCTCATCAAGGAGATGCAGTCGCTGTGCCTGAACGTCGAGGTGCTCTCCAGCGACGGCATGTCCATCGAGATGCGCGACACCGACGAGGACGTCTTCCGTGCTGCGGAGGAGCTCGGCATCGACCTGTCCCGGCGTGAGCCGAGCAGTGTCGAAGAGGTCTGATCAACTCAAGGGGAAAACTGTTGCTTGACGTCAACTTCTTCGACGAGCTTCGCATCGGTCTGGCGACCGCCGACGATATCCGCCAGTGGTCGCACGGCGAGGTGAAGAAGCCGGAGACGATCAACTACCGGACCCTGAAGCCGGAGAAGGACGGGCTCTTCTGCGAGAAGATCTTCGGTCCTACCCGCGACTGGGAGTGCTACTGCGGTAAGTACAAGCGCGTCCGGTTCAAGGGCATCATCTGCGAGCGGTGCGGCGTCGAGGTGACCCGCGCCAAGGTGCGCCGTGAGCGGATGGGCCACATCGAGCTGGCCGCCCCGGTCACGCACATCTGGTACTTCAAGGGCGTCCCGTCCCGCCTCGGCTACCTGCTGGACCTGGCCCCGAAGGATCTCGAGAAGATCATCTACTTCGCGGCCTACATGATCACCAGCGTGGACGCCGAGCGGCGCGACCGCGACCTGCCGACGCTGGAGGCCCACATCTCCGTGGAGCGCCAGCAGATCGAGCAGGCCCGCGACGCGCAGGTCGAGGCCCGCCAGCAGAAGCTGGAGGGCGACCTGGCGGAGCTGGAGGAGGCCGGCGCGAAGGCCGACCAGAAGCGCAAGGTGCGCGACGGCGCCGAGCGGGAGATGAAGCAGCTGCGCGACCGCGCGCAGCGCGAGCTCGACCGCCTCGACGAGGTCTGGAGCCGCTTCAAGAACCTCAAGGTCCAGGACCTGGAGGGCGACGAGCTGCTCTACCGCGAGATGCGCGACCGGTTCGGCAAGTACTTCGAGGGCGGCATGGGCGCCGCGGCCATCCAGGCGCGGCTGCAGAACTTCGACCTCGACGCCGAGGCCGAGAAGCTGCGCGACGTCATCCGCACGGGCAAGGGCCAGAAGAAGGCCCGCGCCCTCAAGCGGCTGAAGGTCGTCTCGGCGTTCCTGAACACCCGCAACAGCCCGCTCGGCATGGTGCTGGACTGCATCCCGGTGATCCCGCCGGACCTGCGTCCGATGGTGCAGCTCGACGGCGGCCGTTTCGCGACGTCCGACCTGAACGACCTGTACCGCCGCGTCATCAACCGGAACAACCGGCTCAAGCGCCTGCTCGACCTGGGCGCGCCCGAGATCATCGTCAACAACGAGAAGCGGATGCTGCAGGAGGCCGTCGACGCGCTGTTCGACAACGGCCGCCGCGGCCGCCCGGTCACCGGGCCGGGCAACCGCCCGCTGAAGTCGCTGTCCGACATGCTCAAGGGCAAGCAGGGCCGGTTCCGGCAGAACCTGCTGGGCAAGCGCGTCGACTACTCCGGCCGTTCGGTCATCGTGGTCGGCCCGCAGCTGAAGCTGCACCAGTGCGGCCTGCCCAAGCAGATGGCGCTGGAGCTGTTCAAGCCGTTCGTGATGAAGCGGCTCGTCGACCTCAACCACGCGCAGAACATCAAGTCCGCCAAGCGGATGGTCGAGCGGGCCCGCCCGGTCGTGTGGGACGTGCTGGAAGAGGTCATCACCGAGCACCCGGTCCTGCTGAACCGGGCGCCGACCCTGCACCGCCTCGGCATCCAGGCGTTCGAGCCGCAGCTGGTCGAGGGCAAGGCCATCCAGATCCACCCGCTCGTCTGCACCGCGTTCAACGCGGACTTCGACGGCGACCAGATGGCCGTGCACCTGCCGCTGTCGGCCGAGGCCCAGGCCGAGGCGCGCATCCTGATGCTGTCGACGAACAACATCCTGAAGCCGTCGGACGGCAAGCCCGTCACCATGCCCACCCAGGACATGGTCATCGGCCTGTACTGGCTGACGACGCTCAAGGACGGGGCCGCGGGCGAGGGACGCGCGTTCGGGTCGGCCGCCGAGGCGATCATGGCGTACGACCGGGGTGAGCTGGACCTGCAGGCCAAGATCAGCCTGCGGCTGAAGGACATCCCGCCGCCGCGCGACTGGATCGCCCCGGAGGGCTACGAGCCGGGCCAGCCGTACCGGCTGGAGACCACGCTCGGCCGCGCCATGTTCAACGAGACGCTGCCGGACGACTTCCCGTTCGTCGACGACGAGATCGGCAAGAAGCAGCTGTCGGCCATCGTCAACGAGCTGGCGGAGACGTACCCGAAGGTCGAGGTCGCGAACTCGCTCGACGCGCTGAAGGGCACCGGTTTCCACTGGGCGACCAGGTCCGGTGTCACGATCGCGATCGACGACGTCCTCGCTCCGCCGAACAAGGCGGAGATCCTGGGCGGCTACGAGCAGCGCGCGGAGAAGGTGCAGCGGGAGTTCAACCGCGGCCTGATCACCGACGACGAGCGCAAGCAGGAGCTCATCGAGATCTGGAACAAGGCCACCGCGGACGTCGCGGTGGACATGGAGGAGGCGTTCCCGAAGGACAACCCGATCTGGATGATGATCCAGTCGGGTGCCCGCGGCAACCCGCTCCAGCTCCGCCAGATCGCCGGCATGCGCGGCCTGGTCTCCAACCCCAAGGGCGAGACCATCCCGCGTCCGATCAAGTCGTCGTTCCGCGAGGGCCTGTCGGTCGTCGAGTACTTCATCTCGACGCACGGCGCCCGCAAGGGCCTGGCCGACACCGCGCTGCGCACCGCCGACTCGGGTTACCTGACCCGGCGCCTGGTGGACGTCGCGCAGGACGTCATCGTCCGCGAGATCGACTGCGGCACCGACCGCACGATCCCGTTCGAGGTCGCCGACAAGATGCCGGACGGCTCGCTGGTCAAGCTGGCCACCTCGGAGACCAGCCTGGTCGGCCGCACGATCGCCGAGGACGTCGTCGTCGACGGGACGGTCATCTTCCCGGCCGACACCGACCTGTCCGACGCGGTCGTGTCGCGCCTGGTCGAGGCGGGCGTGGACAAGGTCCGCACCCGCAGCGCCCTGGTCTGCGAGGCCAAGATCGGTGTCTGCGCCGCCTGCTACGGCCGTTCGCTGGCCACCGGCAAGCGGGTGGACGTCGGTGAGGCCGTCGGCATCATCGCCGCGCAGTCCATCGGCGAGCCCGGCACGCAGCTGACGATGCGCACCTTCCACACCGGCGGTGTGGCGGGCGGCGACATCACGCACGGTCTGCCGCGTGTCCAGGAGCTGTTCGAGGCGCGCATCCCCAAGGGCGTCGCCCCGATCAGCGAGGTCGCCGGGACCGTCAAGATCGACGAGACGGAGAAGTCGCGGAAGGTCGTCGTCGTCCCCGACGACGGCTCCGACGAGATCGCCTACCCGGTGCCGATGCGGTCCCGCCTCCTGGTCCGGGAGGGCGAGCGCGTCGACGTCGGCCAGCAGCTCATCGCGGGCGCCATCAACCCGCACGAGGTGCTGCGCATCCTCGGTCCCCGCGCCGTGCAGCTCCACCTGGTCCAGGAGGTCCAGGAGGTCTACCGGTCGCAGGGCGTGTCGATCCACGACAAGCACATCGAGATCATCGTCCGCCAGATGCTGAAGCGGGTGAACATCCTCGAGTCGGGCGACACCGAGCTGCTGCCGGGCGACCTGGTCGAGCGGCCGATCTTCGAGGAGACGAACCGGAGCGTCGTGGCCGAGGGCGGCGTGCCCGCCGCCGGCCGCCCCGTCCTGATGGGCATCACCAAGGCCTCGCTCGCGACCGAGTCGTGGCTGTCGGCGGCGTCCTTCCAGGAGACGACCCGGGTGCTCACCGAGGCGGCGATGCACGCCAAGAGCGACCCGCTGCTCGGCCTCAAGGAGAACGTCATCATCGGCAAGCTCATCCCGGCCGGTACCGGCATGCCGCAGTACCGCAACGTCCGGGTCGAGCCGACCGAGGAGGCGAAGGCGGCGGTGTACTCCGTCGGCTCCTACGACGACGGCGCCGAGTACGCCTTCGGGCAGGGCTCCGGCGAGGCCGTGCCGCTGGAGGAGTACGACTTCGGCCAGTACAACCGCTAAGTCCGCACCACGCGCGAAGGCCGCCGTCCGCATCACGCGGGCGGCGGCCTTCGCCGTTCTCCGGGACTGGCAGGCGCGGACGGCGAGCGCGAGGAGCTGAGCCGCGCCGAACCCGCCCCGCATGACCGCCGAAGTACTAGAGGAGCCCGTGAAGGTCGGTGCAGGACGAGGGCGAGTTTCGCTGGCGCGAATGAGTCATAAGACCCGGTGGCGAATCTCTGGAGCGGTTACGGTCCGCTGGAGGGATCGGAGATGCCGATGGTCGAACCGGCGAGCGGGTCGTTCCGGGTGGCCCTCTATTGGGCCTACCGGCGTGCGTGCCGTGCGGGCGTCGATGAGATCGGGACGGAGCTCGTCCTGCACTGCACGGCACTCAGCCTCATGACTTCCGATAGACGTTCACTCCTGCGTCCGCTGGTGGACAACGCCGGCTGGCGGGGTGCGGCCGCGCAGACCGATCCGCCGCCGCCTTCGACGGAGTGGGAGTCGGTCTTCGGGCGGGAGGTGGCATACCGAGCCGCCGTGCAACTGGGACAGGCGGCCTCCTCCGGGGGATCGGACCACCGCCGCAAAGGCCGCGCGGTGCCGGTGTTCTCGCCCGCCGTCCGGTACGCCGTGCACGACGCGATCGCCGCGGCCGCGGACGAGGAGCACGGATACGCCGAGCCGCATCACCTCGTGGCGGCCCTGCTGAGGCTTCCCTGCCCGGCCGCCGAGTCACTGACACGCTGGGTCCCTGATGAGGACCTGCGACGCATCGAGCTGGGCCTGGACCTGTGGCACGACGACAACCGCCAGACGCCGTGGGCGGTGGGCGCCCTGGACCTTTCCGGGCAGCCTCCCGGTTCCGGGTCACGGTCGTCGCGTTGGGGCAAGCGGGCCATGGCGTGGTGGCTCCTCCGTGGGCTCCAGCGTCCTTTTCGTCAGCACGGTGCCCGCTACGGCCACCCGATGCTGGTTTGGATAGATGGCGACGCTGTCAGCAAGGCCCTGCAGACCGGCCACGGCGTCGTCACGGCCGCTCACGTCCTGTTCAGCGTGATCGACCTGCACTGGCAGCTCGACGAGGCCGACATACAACTGACGGGTGAGCTCGGCCGATGGAACCAGGCCGGCCTGATCCTTGCCGCACACGGTCTCCGTCCGGGTCCGGATGCGTGGGCGGCGGTGGTCCGGCTGGAGCCCGCGCCGGACGATGCCGAGCACGACCTGACCGGCGTGCCGACCGAGGGCTGGCCGTCATTGCCATCGGCGCCGGTGAGCGACGCCGTCCAAGGTCGCACGGCGCTGTCCGCGTTACGCCTGGCCAGCCTGTCCGCGCATCGCCTCGGCCACCCTTTCGCGGGCACCACCCACCTGCTCGCGGAACTGCTGGCGGACCCGGCGGGCCCTGCGGCACGACTGCTTCGCGAGCTCGGCGCCGACCCCGCCGCTCTCCGATCCGAAGTCCTCCAGCTCCTCGAAGCCGCCGACCTCGGAACATCGGACGAACAATGCTGAGGGCAGCCTGAGCGCAAGACGCGACTAGACGCCGACTCACCAGGTGGGACGGGTACATGCGGTGCTTGAGGAGGCCGTCCACCACTTCCGCCGCGGCCTTCGGGGCGCCGCGGGGTGCGAGGTATCCGCGAGCCGCCCCGGACCGCCCGGTCGGCCCGGGGCGGGAGACGGGTCACCGCTCGCGGCGGCCTTGCCGTCTTGTGTCCTCCTCTTCCATCTCGATGCGCTCCTTGCGGACCTCGCCGCCGACGGTCTCCTCTTCGGTGACGGTCTCCTTGCTGGCCCGCACGCGCTCCACCGGAGTGGTCTCCTTGGACACCACCGGCCGCTCCTCGTGCAGGGTGACCTCGTGCTCGGCCTCGGTGATCTCCGATCCGCGCATCGCCGCGTCCCGGTTCTTCTCGGTGATCGGCTCACGCTCGACGCGGACCTCTTCGTGGCTGACCGGGACGGTCATCTCCTGCTCTTCGGTGACCACGTACTTGCGCAGTCTGGCCCGGCCGCTCTCCCGGGTCTCCTTGTGGACGTGGAGCCGCTCCTCAGAGCGGGTCATCGCATCGTCGGGCTCACGTCCCCGCTCCGGCGCCGCTTCCCCGGGCTGTGCGGGGGCGCGCCTTCCGCCCGGCTCAATGCCGTAGTAGTGGTACAGCTGCTCCTCCTCGTCCGCCGATATGTGCCCGGCCTCGACGTCCACGTGGGGTGCCTGCTTGATGAAGTCCTTCTCGTACTCCGCCTCGACATGGTCGGAAACCCACTCGGCTCCGCTGGTCGGGACGAAGGTCTCCTTGTTGCCGAGCAGTCCGGTCTGGATGCCCAGCCACTCGGGACGCCCGGTCTCGTCGTCGAGGAAGACGTGCTTGACGTCGCCGACCTTGCTACCGCCCTCGTCGTAGAGCGGGTGGTCCAACACCTGAGGAATTTGTTCATTGGTAAGCATGTGCATCCTTTCTTTGGCCCTTGCACCTCTACCACCAGAAAGCGAAAGAATGTCTCTTCTAGGGCAAATTCAACTAAAGGCTGATTTGCTCACATTTTCCGGCCTGTCGGGAACAATGCAGCGCTTTGTCGGTGTCGCGCTGCCGCCTCGCCGGTCTGGGGACGCGCGGTCGGACGCCGGCCACCGGCGCACCCGGCGCGGGCGACGGTCCCCGCCCGAGCACTGTTCGTGCTGGTAGAGGGACAATGGGGGCGTGGCTCGTTGGGTCCTGCATGTGGATCTGGACCAGTTCATCGCCGCCGTCGAGGTGCTGCGGCATCCGGAGCTTCGCGGGCGGCCGGTCGTCGTCGGGGGTGACGGCGATCCGACGAAGCGCGGCGTGGTCAGCACGGGGTCCTACGAGGCCCGGGCCTGCGGCGTCCACTCCGGGCAGCCGCTCCGGACGGCGGCCCGGCGATGTCCGGACGCCGTCTTCCTGCCCGTGGACAGGGAGCTCTACGAGGACGTCTCGGCCCAGGTCATGGCGACCTTGCGGGGGTTCGGCGTCGTGGTCGAGGTACTCGGCTGGGACGAGGCGTTCCTGGCGTTCGACGGCGATCCGGAGGCGCTGGCCGGGCAGATCCGCGACCGGGTGCGCGCGGCGACGGGGCTGGAGTGCACGGTGGGCATCGGGGAGAACAAGCTCCAGGCGAAGCTGGCGACCGGCTTCGGCAAGCCCGCCGGGATCTTCCGGATCACCGGGGAGACCTGGTTCGAGGTGCTCGGCGACCGGCCGGTGGATGCCCTGTGGGGCATCGGGGCCAAGACCGCCAAGCGCTTGGAAGGGCTGGGCATCGGCACGGTCGGTGAGCTCGCGGCGGCCGATCCGCACGTCCTCGCCCGGGAGGTCGGCCCCACGATCGGCCCCTGGCTGGTGCTGCTCGCCCAGGGCCGTGACAACTCGCCGGTGAGCGATGCGCCGCACGTCCCGCGCTCCCGCGGCAGGGAGACCACGTACCAGCACGATCTGGGCGATTGGGATGAGGTCCGCCGCGAGGTCGCCCGGCTGGCGCGGCAGGTCGCGCGCGACGCCGCCGGTGACGGGAGGAAAGTCGGCCGCGTCATCGTGAAGGTCCGGTACGCGCCGTTCACCACCCGGACGCACGGCCGGACGCTGAAGACCCCGGCGACCGATGCGGACCGGATCGAGGAGGCCGCCCTCGCCGCGCTCGGCGCGTTCACCGGCCGGCGGCCGGTGCGCCTCCTCGGCGTCCGCGCCGAGTTCGCCCGCTGACCGCCGGACCGGCTCACGGGCGTCGTCCAGTAGCCCGGAGGACACCACGGCACCGGCAATCCCACCGCTACCCTCGCTGACCTGGGCATTTGGTCGTTTTATTTGAAGTTTGAGGGCGTTTGTTCGCCGGAGGCCCCGGGCAGGATGAGCCCCGTTGGCCGATGTGCACGACGGGGGGAGAAGCACGTGAAGAAGGTCATGACCGGTGCCTTGATCGCCGCGGCCGTCGGGTTCACCGGGGTGGGCGGTGCCACGGCCGCCCAGGGTTCCCAGCCCGAGCCCGCGCGCCAGGACTGCCGCACCTACTCCAGCGTCACCGAGTGCGGCCAGCCCGAACTCACTCAGAAGCAACAGGAGTGCGTGACCGCGGCGACGCAGCAGGGCATGACCGAACGCCGCGCCACCGTGGAGTGCCGAGCCTTCAATTGACCCCGCACACCCACCATGGGCCCGTCCGGATGGACGGGCCCATGGAGTTCCCCGGGTGGAAGATTCTGCTGCGTGGTGGTGGAGCCGGTAGGGGACGCCGGCGCCTCTTCGCCGCCCCCCGGGCCGACCAGGCCAGGGCCGATCCTGTCCCGCAGGACGACCGTCCCCGGCCGGAGGGAACCGGGTTCAGGCGGCCCGGCTGCCGGTCGGCGGCGCGGTGAGCGCGTAGATCAGGAGCACGCACAGGGCGATGGTCAGCACCGACCAGATCGGGAACGCCTGCAGGAACGCCAGGTGCCCGATCGCCGCCAGGACGGCGCCGATGACGCCGACCACGCGCGCCCACATCCTGCCCGCCACGATCCCCGCACCGACCGCGACCTGGACGATGCCCAGAGCGAGCCAGAACCAGCCCCACGTGGTGTAGTCGAAGATCAGGATCTGGTTCTGGCCGACGAGGTAGTACTCGTCGTCGAGCAGCGCGACCAGTCCGGCGATGATGTTGAACGTGCCGACCACCAGGGCGATCGTGCCGGCGAAGGTCAGCCACCCCGATGTCAGCCGTGCCCGTGTCGACCCTGAGGTGGACGGATGGGTCGTCTTGGTAGTCATCGAGTCCCTCCCCCTTCGGCGGCGTGGACGTGCCGCTGACTCCCGTCCCGATGGAGTGCCCTCTCCGAGCAAAGCTGCAAACCACGCCAAAGTGCCTTTTGTTCAACTTTTGGGATATATGTGGCACTCGCCGCGGAGGGGTGGTGATCGCCGGAGCCGGCGGGCACCGTGGAAAAGGGCTGACAGGAATGGGTTGAGAGGAGCGGGTATGGAACAGGTGCGCCTCGGTACGACAGGTCTGAAGGTCTCGCGGATCTGCCTGGGGATGATGAGCTACGGCGACCCGGCCGTCCGCGCGTGGACGCTAAGGGAAGACGCGGCGGAGCCGATCGTCCGGCGGGCCGTGGAGGAGGGCGTGACCTTCTTCGACACCGCCGACGCGTACTCGCTGGGGGTGAGCGAGGAGATCACCGGAAGACTGCTCCGGAGGCTCTTCACCCGGCGGGACGACTACGTCCTGGCCACCAAGGTCTACATGCCCATGGGGGAGGGGCCGAACGACCGGGGCCTGTCCCGCAAGCACGTGCTGGCGAGCATCGAAGACTCGTTGCGGCGGCTAGGCACCGACTACGTGGATCTCTACCAAATCCACCGGTGGGACTACGAGACACCCATCGAGGAGACCATGGAGGCCCTGCACGACGTCGTGAAGTCGGGCAAGGCCCGCTACATTGGCGCGTCCAGCATGTACGCGTGGCAGTTCGCCAAGGCGCAGCACGTCGCCGAGGCCCGAGGCTGGACGAAGTTCGTGGCGATGCAGAACCACTACAACCTCGTCTATCGGGAGGAGGAGCGGGAGATGGTGCCGCTCTGCCTCGACCAGGGCGTGGGGATGATTCCGTGGAGCCCGCTCGCGCGCGGGCTGCTGGCCGGGAACCGGGAGCGGGACGGCGAGCGCAAGACCCTCCGGTCCAAGAACGACGCCTTCGGCGACACCCTCTATACAGCGGCCGACTTCGACGTGGTCGACGCCGTTCGCGAGGTCGCCAAGGAGCGCGGTGTGCCGGCCGCGCAGGTGGCCCTAGCGTGGTTGCTCGGCAAGCCCGGGGTGACGGCCCCGATCGTGGGTGCGACGAAACTCGCCCATGTGGAGGACGCGGTCGCCGCGGAGGGCCTGACGCTGGAGGACGGGGAGGTCGCGCGGCTGGAGGCGCCGTACCGCCCGCACCCCGTTCTCGGGCATTCCTGACAGGACGCGCAAGCCGGTACCGCCGGGAGCTGAACGTTCCGGGCGCGGCCTGCGTCTACAGATGGTGATTTGCGATACCGCTGGCGGTCGGGGCAGTCTGGGATCGGAAACGCCCGCGCATGGTGAGATCGCCACGTGGGGGCATGGGTGACAAGGTTCGGAGGCCGTGTTATGCGCCGCGCGCTTCTGAACTTCCGGGAGCCGGGGGAGTCCCGGGACGACGGCGCTGAAGGAGCCCGACGATGACCGAGAATGACGGCACGCAGGGACCGCAGCGGCCGTTGCCGGAGGACGAGGGCCAGCCCAGGCCGCCGGAGGGCCAGGAGCCCCCCGCCCGGCCGATGGGCGACCGGACCGTGGTGTTCGGCGCTCCGCAGCTGGGCGGCACCCCGCCGCCGGAGCAGCGGCAGGAGCCGCGCGAGGACGAGCGCCAGGCCCCGCCTCCGCCGCCGCCCACGATGGTCGAGCAGCCGATCCAGCAGTACGGCGAGCAGCCCTCGGCCCCGCCGGGCGAGCAGCCGCAGTACGGGCAGCCCCAGCCCGGTTACGGCCAGCAGCCGGAGCAGCCCCAGTACGGCCAGCAGCCGCCGCCGTACGGGCAGCAGCCCGGGTACCCGCAGCAGCCGGTGCACGGCAGCCCGCAGGAGCAGCCGCAGTACGGGCAGCCGCCCGCGGCGCAGCCCCCGTACGGCGGTCAGTCCGCCGAACAGCCGCAGCAGCCCGAGCAGTCGCAGGAGGACCGCACGCTCATCGTCCCCGGTCCCGGCGCGGCCGCGCCGGAGGGCGAGCGGCAGCGGCCCGTCGTGGACGACCAGGCGACGCTGCACTGGTCGCCCGGCACCGACATCCCGGTCGCGACCGGCCCCGAGCGCAAGCAGGAGCCGCCGGCCGAGCCGTGGCAGGCGCCGACGCCGCCGTCCACGCCCGAGCCGTGGTCGCCGGAGTCGTCGCAGCCCGGCGGCGCCCGGCCCGGTCAGCCGGGCCGGCCCGGCCAGGTCGACAGCGAGCGGACGATGATGGTGCCGCCGCCCGAGTCCGGGTACGGCGCGGGCTCGCAGCCGACCGGCAACCCGGTGGAGGACCTGTACCGTCCCCCGGCCGAGGCCGGCGGCGCGGAGGACTCGCGGGCGACCGAGGTGTTCGACCCGTCCCAGGGCCGTACCGAGTCGCCGGGGGCGGCCGAGCCGCAGGGCATGGCCGAGCACACCCGGATGGACATCGGCCAGCAGCAGTGGGGCGGCCAGGCCCAGCAGCAGGGTGGCCAGCAGTACGGGCAGCAGCAGGGCTTCGGCCAGCCCGAGGCGCAGCGCGGCTTCGGCCAGCCGGAGCAGTACGGCGCCCAGCCCGGCCAGCCCGGTGAGCAGCAGCAGTACGGGCAGCAGCAGCCCTACGGCCAGCAGGCGCAGCAGCAGGGGTACGGCCAGCAGCAGTACGGCCAGCCCGGCGAGCAGCCCGGCCAGGCCCAGGGCCAGCAGCAGTACGGTCAGCAGCAGGCCTATGGCCAGCCCGGCCAGCCCGCGCAGTATGGTCAGCAGGGACAGTACGGCCAGCAGCCCGCCTACGGGACGGGCGAGGATGGCAAGGGCAAGGGCGGCAAGAACATGCTCCTGCTCATCTGCGGAGCCGTCGCCGTGGTGGTCATCCTCGTGGTGGTGGTCGTGGCCTTCGTCCTGTAGCGACCGGTTGGACCTTTTGGACCGGCGTAAAAGCCGGTTCAACTCTTCCCCAACCGCGGGGACGTAGGACACAATGCCGACGGGTCTTCCCGCCTCACCGGCGGGAACATCCGCGGGCGCCCGGGCGTTGAAAATCCCGGGGATACAAGGCGTTCGAGGCCTCGCGGGCTTGCGCCGGACGGCGGCCCGCTGTAGTGCGCTCCTCATTTTGCACTTTGGCTCGGCGGTCGGTAACCTCTTCACTTGTGCCCGCTGTGTGCGGGTGGCTATGCGTGTGCGTCGGCGAGGTCCAGTCAGGCCAGCCCCAGCGCCGCATCCAATGGGTCTTTTCCGTCGTCGGTGGGCTTGGTGGTCTCGGCCGCCGGGACGCCGGGTGGAAGAGATTCAACTCCCCGGCTTGATTCGGCCCCTTTTGGGCCGGGCGGTCTGTGTCGGTTTCGCGCGGTTGTACTTCCGTGAGGCGGCGACACGCCCGACCGCGTGGGTCGGAGAGGTCGGGAAACCGGCAGGTCACAGCCTCGCCTGAGGTGGTGATTGCAGCGATGAAGACTTACCGGCTTGGTACGAGGAAGACGGAGACGCGGTGCCCACGATCCAGCAGCTGGTCCGAAAGGGCCGGACGGACAAGGTGACCAAGAACAAGACGCCCGCGCTGAAGGAGAGCCCCCAGCGGCGGGGCGTCTGCACGCGCGTCTACACCACGACGCCCAAGAAGCCGAACTCCGCGCTGCGCAAGGTCGCCCGTGTCCGGCTGACCAGCGGGATCGAGGTCACGGCCTACATCCCCGGTGTCGGGCACAACCTCCAGGAGCACTCGATCGTGCTCGTGCGCGGCGGACGTGTGAAGGACCTCCCGGGTGTTCGCTACAAGATCATCCGCGGTTCGCTCGACACCCAGGGCGTTCGCAACCGCAAGCAGGCGCGCAGCAAGTACGGCGCGAAGAAGGAGAAGAGCTGATGCCGCGCAAGGGCCCCGCTGGCAAGCGCCAGCTGATCGCTGACCCGGTGTACAACTCGCCGCTGGTCACCGCGCTCATCAACAAGATTCTCCTGGACGGCAAGCGCTCGATCGCGCAGAGCATCGTGTACGACGCCCTCGAGGGCGCCCGCGAGAAGACCGGCAACGACCCGGTCGTCACGCTCAAGCGCGCGCTGGACAACGTCAAGCCCACCCTGGAGGTCCGCAGCCGCCGCGTCGGCGGCGCGACCTACCAGGTCCCCGTCGAGGTGCGGCCGGCCCGCAGCACCACGCTCGCCCTGCGGTGGCTGGTGGTGTACGCCCGGCAGCGCCGCGAGAAGACCATGACCGAGCGGCTGATGAACGAGCTGCTCGACGCCAGCAACGGTCTTGGCGCGTCTGTCAAGAAGCGCGAGGACACGCACAAGATGGCGGAGTCCAACAAGGCCTTCGCCCACTACCGCTGGTAATCCCGGCGGAACTGCAACGACGAGACGACGCGAGGACGACAGTGGCTACCAAAACCGGTGTAGACCTGGCCAAGGTCCGCAACATCGGGATCATGGCCCATATCGACGCGGGCAAGACCACGACGACCGAGCGGATCCTGTACTACACGGGCATCAGCTACAAGATCGGCGAGGTCCACGACGGCGCTGCCACCATGGACTGGATGGAGCAGGAACAGGAGCGGGGGATCACCATCACCTCCGCCGCCACCACCTGCCACTGGTCCGTGGACGACGACGACCACACGATCAACATCATCGACACCCCCGGGCACGTCGACTTCACCGTCGAGGTGGAGCGCAACCTGCGGGTGCTCGACGGCGCCGTCGCGGTGTTCGACGGTGTCGCCGGCGTGGAGCCCCAGTCCGAGACGGTGTGGCGCCAGGCCGACCGGTACAACGTGCCCCGCATGTGCTTCGTCAACAAGCTGGACCGTGTCGGCGCGGAGTTCCACCGCTGCGTCGACATGATCGAGAACCGGCTCAACGCGACGCCGCTGCCGCTGCAGCTGCCGATCGGCGCCGAGGCCGACTTCAAGGGCGTCATCGACCTGGTGCGGATGAAGGCCCTCGTCTGGAACGAAGAGGCCAAGCTCGGCGAGATGTACGACATCGTCGACATCCCCGAGACGCACGCCGACACGGCGCGCGAGCACCACGACAAGATGGTCGAGACGCTCGCCGAGAACGACGACGAGATCATGGAGCTGTACCTGGAGGGCGAGGAGCCCACCGTGGAGCAGCTCTACGCCGGCATCCGCCGCGCGACGATCGCCGCCAAGCTCACGCCGGTGCTGTGCGGCACGGCCTTCAAGAACAAGGGCGTGCAGCCGCTCCTGGACGCGATCGTCCGGTACCTGCCCTCCCCGCTGGACGTCGAGGCCATCGAGGGCCACGCCGTCCGCGACGAGGGGCAGGCGCTGACGCGCAAGCCGAGCGAGGACGAGCCGTTCTCCGCGCTGGCGTTCAAGATCGCGAGCGACCCGCACCTGGGCAAGCTGACCTTCGTGCGCGTCTACTCGGGCGTGCTGGAGTCCGGGTCGAACGTGATGAACTCCGTCAAGGAGCGCAAGGAGCGCGTCGGCAAGATCTACCGGATGCACGCCAACAAGCGCACCGAGATCGAGCGCGCGGGCGCCGGGGACATCGTCGCGGTGATGGGCCTCAAGCAGACCACCACCGGTGAGACGCTCTCCGACGACAAGAACCCGATCGTGCTGGAGTCGATGAACTTCCCGGCGCCGGTCATCTCCGTCGCGATCGAGCCGAAGACCAAGGCCGACCAGCAGAAGCTGGGCACCGCGATCCAGCGGCTGGCCGAGGAGGACCCGTCCTTCCAGGTCCGGACGGACGAGGACACCGGCCAGACCGTCATCTCGGGCATGGGCGAGCTCCACCTGGAGATCCTCGTCGACCGGATGAAGCGCGAGTTCAAGGTCGAGGCGAACGTCGGCAAGCCGCAGGTCGCCTACCGCGAGACGATCGGCAAGAAGGTCCAGAAGGTCGAGTACACCCACAAGAAGCAGACGGGCGGCTCCGGCCAGTTCGGCCGCGTGATCATCGACCTGGAGCCGCTCGGCGGCGGGTCCGACGCGTACGAGTTCGAGAACAAGGTCACCGGTGGCCGCATCCCGCGGGAGTACATCCCGTCGGTCGACGCGGGCTGCCAGGAGGCCGCGGAGTTCGGTGTCCTCGCCGGCTACCCGATGGTGGGCGTCAAGGTCACCCTGCAGGACGGCGCCTACCACGAGGTCGACTCCTCGGAGATGGCGTTCAAGGTCGCCGGTTCCATGGCTTTCAAGGAGGCCGCCCGCAAGGCGTCCCCCAGGCTGCTGGAGCCGATGATGGCGGTCGAGGTCACCACGCCCGAGGAGAACATGGGCGACGTGATCGGCGACCTCAACAGCCGCCGCGGTCAGGTCCAGTCCATGGACGAGCGGCACGGCATGCGCGTCATCAAGGCGCTCGTGCCCCTGTCCGAGATGTTCGGCTACGTGGGTGATCTGCGAAGCAAGACCCAGGGCCGGGCTGTCTTCACCATGCAGTTCGACTCCTACGCCGAGGTTCCCACGAACGTCGCGCAGGAGATCATCGCCAAGGCGCGGGGCGAATAAGACCCGGGCCTGCCCTCAGATCACCAGGACCTACATCGAAGCGGTCGTCTAACGGCCGAGGATCGCAACAAGGAGCAACCAGTGGCGAAGGCCAAGTTCGAGCGGACGAAGCCGCACGTGAACATCGGCACCATTGGACACATCGACCACGGTAAGACCACGCTTACCGCGGCGATCACCAAGGTGCTCCACGACAAGTACCCGGACCTCAACCCCTTCACGCCGTTCGAGGACATCGACAAGGCGCCGGAGGAGCGCGAGCGCGGTATCACGATCTCGATCTCGCACGTCGAGTACCAGACCGAGGCCCGCCACTACGCGCACGTCGACTGCCCGGGGCACGCCGACTACATCAAGAACATGATCACCGGTGCGGCGCAGATGGACGGCGCCATCCTGGTGGTCGCCGCGACCGACGGCCCGATGCCGCAGACCAAGGAGCACGTGCTCCTGGCCCGCCAGGTCGGCGTCCCCTACATCGTCGTCGCGCTGAACAAGTGCGACATGGTGGACGACGAGGAGATCCTGGAGCTCGTCGAGCTCGAGGTCCGCGAGCTGCTCACCGAGTACGAGTTCCCGGGTGACGACCTCCCGGTCGTCCGCGTCTCCGCCTACCAGGCGCTGCAGGGCGACGAGGCGTGGTCCGAGAAGATCGTCGAGCTGATGACCGCCGTCGACGAGAACGTGCCGGAGCCGGTGCGCGACGTCGACAAGCCGTTCCTGATGCCGATCGAGGACGTGTTCTCGATCACCGGCCGCGGCACGGTCGTCACCGGCCGCGTCGAGCGCGGTGTCGTCAACGTCAACGAGACCGTCGACATCATCGGCATCAAGGAGAAGTCGACGACCACCACGGTCACCGGCGTCGAGATGTTTCGCAAGCTGCTCGACCAGGGCCAGGCGGGCGACAACGTCGGCCTGCTCCTGCGCGGCATCAAGCGCGAGGACGTCGAGCGCGGCCAGTGCGTCATCAAGCCGGGCACCACGACCCCGCACACCGAGTTCGAGGCTCAGGTCTACATCCTGTCCAAGGACGAGGGCGGGCGGCACACGCCGTTCTTCAACAACTACCGTCCGCAGTTCTACTTCCGGACCACGGACGTGACCGGCGTCGTCACCCTCCCCGAGGGCACCGAGATGGTCATGCCGAGCGACAACACCGAAATGAAGGTCGAGCTGATCCAGCCGGTCGCCATGGAGGAGGGCCTGAAGTTCGCCATCCGCGAGGGTGGCCGGACCGTCGGCTCGGGTCGCGTCACCAAGATCATCAAGTAACACGCTCGTAGTCGCGGCGGCCCGGCCGCCGGGGAAACCCGAAGCCGGGCCGCCGCACCACGATCACCGAAGAAAACAGCGGCACTACAGCAAAGGACACCGAGGCCACCATGGCGGGACAGAAGATCCGCATCCGGCTCAAGGCCTACGACCACGAGGTCATCGACACCTCCGCGAAGAAGATCGTTGAGACGGTGACGCGGACGGGCGCCAAGGTCGCGGGCCCGGTGCCGCTGCCGACCGAGAAGAACGTGTACTGCGTCATCCGCTCGCCGCACAAGTACAAGGACAGCCGCGAGCACTTCGAGATGCGCACGCACAAGCGGTTGATCGACATCATCGACCCGACGCCCAAGACGGTCGACTCGCTCATGCGGCTCGACCTTCCCGCCGGCGTCGACATCGAGATCAAGCTCTAAGGGACGCACCGAGAGATGAGTAAGCAGAGGAAGGGCGTCCTGGGCGAGAAGCTCGGCATGACCCAGGTCTTCGACGATGAGGGCCGGATCGTTCCGGTGACCGTCGTCCAGGCCGGGCCGTGTGTCGTCACCCAGATCCGCGACCAGGAGAAGGACGGCTACACCGCCGTCCAGATCGGGTTCGGGCAGATCGACCCGCGCAAGGTGAACAAGCCGCGCACGGGTCACTTCGAGAAGGCCGGCGTCACGCCGCGCCGCTACCTCGTCGAACTGCGGGCCGACGACACCACCGAGTACGAACTCGGCCAGGAGATCACCGCCAGCGTCTTCGAAGCCGGCCAGAAGATCGACGTCACCGGTACGAGCAAGGGCAAGGGCACCGCTGGTGTCATGAAGCGCCACGGCTTCCACGGCCTCGGCGCCTCGCACGGCACCCAGCGCAAGCACCGCTCGCCCGGCTCGATCGGCGGCTGCGCGACCCCCGGTCGCGTCTTCAAGGGCCTCCGCATGGCGGGACGGCACGGCAACGCCCGCACCACCGTGCAGAACCTGACCGTCCACGCCGTCGACGCGGAGAAGAACCTGCTGCTGATCAAGGGCGCGGTTCCCGGTCCCAACGGCGGCGTGGTGCTGGTCCGCGACGCAGTGAAGGGGACGGGCAAGTGACGACCAAGCTCGACATCGACCTGCCCGCGGAGGTCTTCGACGCGAAGACCAGCGTGCCGCTGATCCACCAGGTCGTGGTGGCGCAGCTGGCCGCGGCGCGGCAGGGCACGCACTCGACCAAGACCCGCGGCGAGGTCCGCGGCGGCGGCCGCAAGCCGTACCGGCAGAAGGGCACCGGCCGGGCCCGGCAGGGCTCGACCCGCGCGCCCCAGTTCGCCGGCGGCGGCGCCGTGCACGGCCCGCAGCCGCGGGACTACGGCCAGAAGACGCCCAAGAAGATGAAGGCCGCCGCGCTGCGCGGCGCCCTGTCGGACCGCGCCCGGTACGGCCGGATCCACGTGGTCGACAACCTCATCGAGGGCGACGCCCCCAAGACGAAGACGGCGCTCAAGGCCCTGCGCGACATCACCGAGGCCAAGCGCGTGCTCGTGGTCCTGGACCGCGAGGACGAGCTGACCTGGAAGAGCCTGCGCAACGAGCCGAGCGTGCACGTGCTCGTCTCCGACCAGCTCAACACCTACGACGTGCTGGTGAACGACGACGTCGTCTTCACGAAGGCGGCGTACGACGAGTTCATCTCGCGCGCGGCGAAGAAGTAAGGAGGGTCTGCCATGACTAAGATCGCCGACCCCCGCGACGTCATCATCGCGCCGGTCGTCTCGGAGAAGAGCTACGGGCTGCTGGACGAGAACAAGTACACCTTCATCGTCCGCCCGGACGCCAACAAGACGCAGATCAAGCAGGCCGTCGAGGCGGTGTTCGGGGTCAAGGTGACGAACGTGAACACGCTCAACCGGCAGGGCAAGCGCAAGCGCACGCGGTTCGGCTACGGGAAGCGCAAGGACACCAAGCGCGCCATCGTCAGCCTTGCCGAGGGCGAGCGGATCGACATCTTCGGCGGCACGGCCTGACGGCCGGCGACCGGAGAACAGACAAGGGATGAACGAATAAGATGGGCATCCGTAACTACAAGCCGACGACTCCGGGTCGTCGCGGCTCCAGCGTGGCCGACTTCGTCGAGATCACGCGCAGCGAGCCGGAGAAGTCGCTGCTGCGTCCGCTCCCCAAGAAGGGCGGCCGCAACAACCACGGCCGCATCACGACCCGGCACCAGGGCGGCGGGCACAAGCGCGCCTACCGCGTGATCGACTTCCGCAGGCACGACAAGGACGGCGTCCCGGCGAAGGTCGCGCACATCGAGTACGACCCGAACCGCACCGCGCGGATCGCGCTGCTGCACTACGTGGACGGCGAGAAGCGCTACATCCTCGCTCCCCGCGGCCTCAAGCAGGGCGACCGCGTCGAGAACGGGCCGGGCGCCGACATCAAGCCGGGCAACTGCCTGCCGCTGCGCAACATCCCGACCGGTACGGTCATCCACGCCATCGAGCTCCGGCCCGGCGGCGGCGCCAAGATCGCCCGCAGCGCGGGCGCCGGCGTCCAGCTACTGGCCAAGGAGGGCAAGTACGCCACGCTGCGCATGCCCTCCGGCGAGATGCGGATGGTGGACGTGCGCTGCCGCGCGACGGTCGGCGAGGTCGGCAACGCCGAGCAGTCGAACATCAGCTGGGGCAAGGCCGGCCGCATGCGGTGGAAGGGCAAGCGCCCGACCGTCCGCGGCGTGGCCATGAACCCGATCGACCACCCGCACGGTGGTGGTGAGGGCAAGACCTCCGGTGGTCGGCACCCGGTGAACCCGGCCGGCAAGAAGGAAGGCCGCACTCGACAGGCGAACAAGTCGAGCGACCGGCTGATCGTCCGTCGTCGCAGCAAGAAGAAGCGGTAGGAGTCGCTCGTCATGCCACGTAGCCTTAAGAAGGGCCCGTTCGTGGACGACCACCTGATGAAGAAGGTGGACGTGCAGAACGAGAAGGGCACCAAGAACGTCATCAAGACGTGGTCGCGGCGCTCCATGATCGTGCCGGACATGATCGGTCACACGATCGCCGTGCACGACGGCCGCAAGCACGTCCCGGTGTTCATCACCGACGCGATGGTGGGGCACAAGCTCGGCGAGTTCGCGCCGACGCGCACGTTCCGCAGCCATGTGAAGGAAGACCGCCGCAGCAGGCGCGGCTGAGCAGTAGATCGTACGGAGAGAGGGAACAGCGATGGAAGCCAGGGCCCAGGCGCGGTTCGTCCGCGTCACGCCCATGAAGGCCCGCCGCGTGGTGGACCTCATCCGCGGCCTGCCAGCCGCGGAGGCACAGGCGGTGCTGCGGTTCGCCCCCCAGGCCGCGAGTGAGCCGGTGGGCAAGGTGCTGGCGAGTGCCATCGCCAACGCCGAGCACAACTTCAAGCTCGACTCGGACACGCTCGTCGTGAGCCGTGCGTGGGTGGACGAGGGGCCGACGCTCAAGCGTTTCCGTCCCCGCGCCCAGGGCCGGGCCTACCGCATCAACAAGCGCACGAGCCACATCACCGTGGTCGTGGAGTCGCGCGATGAAGCTGCGTCGACGGCCGGCGGCGGTAAGAAGACGAGGAGGGCCCGGTAGTGGGTCAGAAGATCAACCCGCACGGGTTCCGGCTCGGCATCACCACCGACCACAAGTCCGTGTGGTTCGCCGACAAGCTCTACAAGGACTACGTCAAGGAAGACGTCCAGATCCGGCGCATGCTGCAGAAGGGCATGGACCGGGCGGGCATCTCCAAGGTGGAGATCGAGCGGACCCGTGACCGTGTCGAGGTCAACATCCACACCGCCCGGCCGGGCATCGTCATCGGCCGCCGCGGCGCGGAGGCCGAGCGCCTCCGCGGCGACCTGGAGAAGCTGACCGGCAAGCAGGTCCGGCTGAACATCCTCGAGGTGAAGAACCCCGAGATCGACGCGCAGCTCGTCGCGCAGGGCGTGGCCGAGCAGCTGTCCAGCCGGGTCGCGTTCCGCCGCGCCATGCGCAAGGCGATCCAGTCGGCGATGAAGTCGGGCGCCAAGGGCATCAAGGTGCAGTGCGGCGGCCGCCTCGGCGGCGCCGAGATGTCGCGGTCGGAGTTCTACCGCGAGGGCCAGGTCCCGCTGCACACGCTGCGCGCCGACATCGACTACGGCTTCTACGAGGCCCGGACGACGTTCGGCCGCATCGGCGTCAAGGTGTGGATCTACAAGGGCGAGGCCGCGCAGACCCGCGCCGAGCGGGAGCAGCAGGCCGCGCAGCAGCGTGCCGCCGGCGGCGGTGGCGGCCGTGAGCGGCGCGGCGACCGGCGCGGCGGTGGCCGCGGTGGCCGTGGCGGCCGCGGCGGCGAGCGCGGCGGCGGTGGCGGCGGCGAGCGCGGCGGCGCCCCGAAGCAGCAGCAGAGTTCCGAGCAGCCGGCGCAGACGGCCGAGACTGCTCCGCAGGGTGAGGGGAGCTGAGTAACCCATGCTGATCCCTCGCAAGGTCAAGCACCGCAAGCAGCACCACCCGAAGCGCAGGGGCATGGCCAAGGGCGGCACCAGGGTCACGTTCGGCGAGTACGGGATCCAGGCCATCGAGGGCGCGTACGTGACGAACCGGCAGATCGAGGCCGCGCGTATCGCGATGACCCGGCACATCAAGCGCGGCGGCAAGGTCTGGATCAACATCTTCCCGGACCGGCCGCTGACCAAGAAGCCCGCCGAGACCCGCATGGGCTCCGGCAAGGGCTCGGTCGAGTGGTGGGTGGCCAACGTCAAGCCCGGACGCGTGATGTTCGAGCTGTCGTACCCGAACGAAGAGGTCGCCCGCGCCGCCCTCATGCGCGCGATCCACAAGCTTCCGATGAAGTGCAAGATCGTCAAGCGGGAAGTGGGTGAGGGCTGATGGCCAAGGGACTGACCGCCGACGACCTGCGGACCGAGCCCGAGGACGTCCTGGTCACCAAGCTCAAGGAGGCCAAGGAGGAGCTGTTCAACCTCCGCTTCCAGGCCGCCACCGGCCAGCTTGAGAGCCACGGGCGGCTGCGCACCGTGAAGCGCGAGATCGCCCGCATCTACACCGTGATGCGGGAGCGCGAGCTCGGCATCGTCACGGTCGACGACGCCGCGGAGGACAACGAATGACCGAGCAGACGACGCAGACCGAGAAGCGGCCGAGCCGCAAGGTCCTCGAGGGGCTCGTGGTCAGCGACAAGATGGACAAGACCGTGGTCGTGTCCGTCGAGGACCGCGTCACCCACCGCAGGTACCACAAGGTGATCCGCCGCACGAAGAACTACAAGGCGCACGACGAGGCCAACGAGTGTGGCGTCGGCGACCGCGTCCGTCTCATGGAGACCCGGCCGCTGTCGGCCACCAAGCGGTGGCGCGTGGTCGAGATTCTCGAGAAGGCCAAGTAATTACTGGTTCCACCAGGCTGATCGCCCGCCGCGGGCGGGCGATCAGAACCGGTGTGACGAACAGGAGTCAACGTGATCCAGCAGGAGTCGCGACTCAAGGTCGCCGACAACACGGGTGCGAAGGAGATCCTCTGCATCCGCGTTCTCGGCGGCTCGGGTAGGCGCTACGCGGGAGTCGGCGACATCATCGTCGCGACGGTGAAGGACGCCCTTCCCGCCGCGGGCGTGAAGAAGGGTGACATCGTCAAGGCCGTCGTCGTGCGCACCCGCAAGGAGCGCCGGCGCCCCGACGGCTCCTACATCCGCTTCGACGAGAACGCCGCCGTGCTCATCAAGGACGGCGGGGACCCCCGCGGCACCCGAATCTTCGGCCCGGTGGGCCGTGAACTGCGCGAGAAGAAGTTCATGCGCATCATCTCGCTCGCGCCGGAGGTGCTCTGATGAAGATCCGCAAGGGCGACGAGGTCATCGTCCTCGCCGGCAAGGACAAGGGCGCGACGGGCAAGGTCCTGCGCGTCTACCCGGCGCGCGAGCGCGTGGTCGTCGAGGGCGTCAACCTCATCACCAAGAACATCAAGGCCGACCAGCAGCGTGCCGGCAGGGACAGCGGCCGCGTCACGATGGAGGCGCCGCTGCACGTCAGCAACGTCGCCATCGTCGAGGACGGCAAGCCGGTACGGGTCGGATACCGCATCAACGAGGACGGCACGAAGGTTCGGATCTCGCGCCGTAGCGGTAAGGAGATCTGAGACCCATGACCGACACCGCCACCGAGCGTCCCGTCCCGAAGCCGAGGCTCAAGCTGCGCTACCGCGAGGAGATCGCGGGCCAGATGCGCGAGCAGTTCGGCTACGAGAACGTCATGCAGATCCCCACGCTGACCAAGATCGTGGTCAACATGGGCGTCGGCGACGCGGCCCGGGACGCCAAGCTGATCGACGGCGCGATCCGCGACCTGTCACTGATCACCGGCCAGAAGCCGGCCGTCAACCGGGCCAAGAAGTCCATCGCGCAGTTCAAGCTGCGCGAGGGCATGCCGATCGGCGCGCACGCCACGCTGCGCGGCGACCGGATGTGGGAGTTCCTGGACCGGCTCCTGTCGACGGCGCTGCCCCGCATCCGCGACTTCCGCGGCCTGTCGCCGAAGCAGTTCGACGGCAACGGGAACTACACCTTCGGGCTCACCGAGCAGGTCATGTTCCACGAGGTCGACCCGGACAAGGTCGACCGCCAGCGGGGCATGGACATCACGGTCGTGACGACCGCGAAGAACGACGACGAGGGCCGGGCGCTGCTCAAGCTCCTGGGCTTCCCCTTCAAGGAAAGCTGAGCGAGGAGCATATGGCGAAGAAGTCGCTGATCGCCAAGGCGGCGCGGAAGCCGAAGTTCGGCGTGCGCGCGTACACTCGGTGCTCGCGCTGCGGGCGTCCGCGCTCCGTCTACCGGAAGTTCGGCCTGTGCCGCGTGTGCTTCCGGGAGATGGCCCACCGCGGCGAGCTGCCCGGCATCACGAAGTCCAGCTGGTGACCGCCCTCCCGGGGGAACGACGCCCCGGGGGCGGGCTCCGGCCAGTAATGACCGATCGGGCACCCGCGAGGGTGCCCATGACCGCGCCGAAGGTCCACGGGCCGCATCAACCCGAGGAAACCGCGGCGAGGAGGGCCAGCAGGCCATGACGATGACCGACCCGATCGCAGACATGCTGACGCGTCTGCGGAACGCGAATTCGGCGTACCACGACACCGTGGCCATGCCGTACTCGAAGATCAAGGCGCACATCGCCGAGATCCTCCAGCAGGAGGGCTACATCTCGGGCTGGACCGTGGAGGACGCCGAGGTCGGCAAGAAGCTCGTGATCGAGCTGAAGTTCGGCCCGACCCGCGAGCGTTCGATCGCCGGCATCAAGCGCGTCTCGAAGCCGGGTCTGCGCGTGTACGCGAAGAAGGACAACCTGCCCCGGGTCCTCGGCGGACTGGGCGTCGCGATCATCTCGACGTCCTCCGGCCTGATGACCGACCGGCAGGCGGGCAAGCGCGGCGTGGGCGGCGAAGTCCTCGCCTACGTGTGGTGAGGGGAGGGTTCTGCAATGTCTCGAATCGGACGTAACCCCATCACCGTCCCCGGCGGTGTCGAGGTCAACATCGACGGCCGCGAGGTCACCGTCAAGGGGCCGAAGGGCACGCTGTCGCACACCGTCGCCGAGCCCATCGAGGTGAAGCTCGAGGACGGCACGCTGACGGTGAGCCGCCCGAACGACCTCAACAAGGTGCGGGGCCTGCACGGGCTCACCCGCACCCTGATCAACAACATGGTCGTCGGGGTCACCGACGGCTACAAGAAGACCCTGGTCATCCAGGGTGTCGGCTACCGTGTGGCGGCCAAGGGCAAGAACCTGGAGTTCTCCCTCGGGTACAGCCACCCGATCCTCGTCGAGCCGCCGGAGGGCATCTCCTTCACGGTGGAGCGGCCGACCCAGCTGGTCGTCGAGGGCATCGACAAGCAGAAGGTCGGCGAGGTCGCCGCCAACATCCGCAAGCTGCGCAAGCCCGACCCGTACAAGGGCAAGGGCGTGCGGTACGAGGGTGAGTACATCCGCCGCAAGGTCGGAAAGGCTGGTAAGTAGGCATGGCAGGCACGAAGACCCTCGCCGGCAAGGCCACGAGCCGCCGCGCGCTCTCGCGCAGGCGCCGGCACCTGCGGGTCCGGAAGAAGGTCCTCGGCAGCGCCGC
Organism: Actinomadura sp. 7K534; assembly: GCF_004348575.1. Taxonomy (NCBI): domain Bacteria; kingdom Bacillati; phylum Actinomycetota; class Actinomycetes; order Streptosporangiales; family Thermomonosporaceae; genus Actinomadura; species Actinomadura sp. 7K534. The sequence continues at coordinate 13,265 of NZ_SMKB01000011.1, read as the reverse complement.
GCGGCCTCGCCTGGTCGTGACCCGCTCCAGCAAGCACGTGTTCGTCCAGGTCATCGACGACGACAAGGGCCACACGCTGGCCAGCGCGTCGACGATGGAGGCGGACCTGCGCGCCGACTCCGGCGACAAGACGGCCAAGTCCCGCAAGGTCGGCGAGCTCATCGCCCGGCGGGCCCAGGACGCCGGTGTCTCCGCGGTCGTCTTCGACCGCGGCGGCAACAAGTTCCACGGCCGCATCGCCGCCGTCGCGGAGGGTGCGCGCGAAGGGGGCCTCGAAGTCTGATGGCCCTGTACAAGGCAGAGGAAAGGAACCACTGATGGCAGCGCAGAGGCGTGGTGGCGGTCAGGGTGGCGACCGTCGCGATCGCCGCGACGACCGCCGCGGTGGCGCCGACAAGGGCCAGTCGTACATCGAGAAGGTCGTGGCGATCAACCGTGTCGCCAAGGTCGTCAAGGGCGGGCGGCGCTTCAGCTTCACCGCCCTGGTGATCGTCGGTGACGGCAACGGCACCGTCGGCGTCGGCTACGGCAAGGCCAAGGAGGTGCCCGCGGCGATCGCCAAGGGCGTCGAGGAGGCCAAGAAGCACTTCTTCAAGGTGCCGCGGATCCAGGGCACCATCCCGCACCTGGTGCAGGCGCGGGACGCGGCGGGCGAGGTCCTGCTGCGTCCGGCGAGCCCCGGTACCGGTGTGATCGCGGGTGGCCCGGTGCGCGCGGTGCTGGAGGCCGCCGGCATCCAGGACGTGCTGAGCAAGTCGCTGGGCAGCGACAACGCGATCAACATCGTGCACGCCACGATCGCGGGCCTGAAGGCGCTGAAGCGTCCCGAGGAGATCGCGGCCAAGCGCGGCCTGCCGATCGAGGACGTCGCCCCCGCGGCCATGCTGCGGGCCCGCGCCGCGGGCAGCGAGCCCAGGCCGGAGGTCGCGAGCTCATGAGCAATCTGAAGATCACGCAGACCAAGTCGGTGATCAGCGAGAAGCAGAACCAGCGTGACACGCTGCGCACCCTCGGCCTGAAGAAGATCGGGCAGAGCGTGGTCCGCGAGGACCGCCCCGAGGTGCTCGGCATGATCCGGACGGTGGCGCACCTGGTCACCGTCGAGGAGGTCGACTGACATGGCGGCTGATCTCGGTAAGAAGGACGACGCCACGGGAACCGGCGCCGAGGGCGGCGCGCCGCTCAAGGTGCACGACCTGCGTCCGGCCCCCGGCGCCAACCGCGCCAAGACCCGCAAGGGCCGCGGCGAGGCGTCCAAGGGCAAGACCGCGGGCCGCGGCACCAAGGGCACCAAGGCCCGCGGCACCGTCCCCGTCGGTTTCGAGGGCGGCCAGATGCCGCTGATCCGCCGGGTTCCGAAGCTGAAGGGCTTCAAGAACCCGAACCGGGTCGAGTTCCAGGTCGTGAACCTGGACCGGCTCGCCGCGCTCTACCCCGAGGGCGGCGAGGTCACGGCGGAGGACCTGGCGGCGAAGGGCGCGGTGCGCCGCGGCCGTCCGGTCAAGGTACTCGGCACCGGCGACATCTCCGTCGCGGTTCAGGTGAAGGCGCACGCCTTTTCCGGAGCCGCGAAGGAAAAGATCGCGGCCGCCGGCGGAACCGCCGACGAGCTGTAGGAAGAGACACCTTCGATGCCGGGGCCGTGTTCGCCTTGCGCCGGGGGCCGTGAGGTCCTCCCCGCGGGCGGGACGGCCCCGGTGTCATCTGCTGTTAGAGTCACACGGTCGGAGGTGCTCCGCGTGAGATTCCACACTTCGGGTTTCTCAGCAGGTATCCTCCGCCAGGACTCATGGACCTGTAACCGGCCCTCGGCGGCCAAGAACTCGCCAGTCACGCAGGAGGAATGGTGCTGACCGCGTTCGCTCGGGCTTTCCGTACGCCTGACCTGCGTAAAAAGCTGCTCTTCACGTTGTTCATCATCTTGGTGTTCCGGCTCGGGTCGATCGTCCCGACGCCGAACGTGAACGTCAGCGTGCTGAAAGAGACCGCCGATGCGGCCAAGGAGAGCAACCAGCTCTACGGTCTTGTCGACCTGTTCAGCGGCGGTGCGCTGCTGCAGTTGTCGGTCTTCGCCCTGGGCATCATGCCCTACATCACGGCGAGCATCATTCTCCAGTTGCTCACGGTCGTGATCCCGCGGCTGGAGGCCCTCAAGAAAGAGGGCCAGTCCGGCACTACGAAGATCACCCAGTACACCCGCTACCTGACCGTCGGGCTGGCGATCCTGCAGGCGACCGGCATCGTGGCGATGGCGAGCACCGGCCAGCTGTTCCAGGGGGTCTCCGGCGCCAACGACATCCTCTACGAGACGACCATGTTCCCCATCATCATGATGGTGGTCGTCATGGTGGCCGGCACGACCGTCATCATGTGGCTGGGCGAGCTGATCACCGACCGCGGCGTCGGCAACGGCATGTCGCTGCTGATCTTCACGCAGGTCGTCGCGGTCTTCCCCGCCCAGTTCTGGAGCATCTTCAAGGCCAAGGGCGGCTTCATCTTCGCGGTGGTGCTGATCGTCGGTCTGGCGATCATGGCCGGTGTCGTGTTCGTCGAGCAGGCCCAGCGGCGCATCCCCGTCCAGTACGCCAAGCGGATGGTCGGCCGGCGCATGTACGGCGGCACCTCGACCTACATCCCGCTGAAGGTCAACCAGGCCGGCATCATCCCGATCATCTTCGCGTCGTCGCTGATCTACCTGCCCGTCCTGGCGACCCAGCTGTGGCCCGAGACCAAGTGGCTGCAGAAGGTCCAGCCGTACCTGCAGCAGGACAACGCCTGGCACATGGCGGCCTACTTCGCCCTGATCATCTTCTTCACCTACTTCTACGTGGCGATCACCTTCAACCCCACTGAAGTGGCCGACAACATGAAGAAGTATGGTGGATTCATCCCAGGTATCCGCCCTGGCCGGCCGACCGCCGAATACCTCGACTTCGTGCTGACCAGGATCACCACACCCGGTGCCGTGTACCTGGGGCTCGTGTCCCTGATCCCGATGGTGGCGTTCGCACTCCTGAACGCGACCCAGGAGTTCCCCTTCGGTGGCGCGAGCATCCTCATCATCGTCGGCGTCGGACTGGATACCGTGAAGCAGATCGAGAGTCAGCTGCAGCAGCGCAACTACGAGGGTTTCCTGCGGTAGTGCGTATCGTCCTGGTGGGCCCCCCGGGTGCGGGCAAGGGGACGCAGGCCCAGTACATCGCATCTCATCTGTCCATCCCGAAGATATCGACAGGTGACATCTTCCGCGCCAACGTCAGCGGCGGCACGGAGCTCGGGCGGCAGGCCAAGCAGTACATGGACCGCGGCGACCTGGTGCCCGACGAGGTGACGATCGCGATGGTGCGCGACCGCCTCGCCGAGGACGACGCCCGCGACGGGTTCCTGCTGGACGGCTTCCCGCGCAACGTCCCCCAGGCCGAGACGCTGAAGAAGATCCTCGCCGAGTGGGACGCCCGGCTCGACATCGTGCTCGAGCTGGTCGTCGACGAGGACGAGGTCGTCCGGCGGCTGTCGGGCAGGCGCACCTGCGACCGCTGCGGCCGGATCTGGCACGTCGACTTCGACGACAAGCAGGACGACATCTGCGACGACTGCGGCGGTCACCTGTTCCAGCGCGACGACGACAAGGAAGAGGTCGTCCAGCACCGCCTGGAGGTCTACAAGCAGGACACGGCCCCGCTGGTGCAGTTCTACGCCGACGAGAACATCCTGGTCGGCATCGACGCGACCGGCCCGGTCGAGGAGGTCACCAAGCGCGCCCTGACCGCCCTGCGCCCGCTGGAGAAGTAGAGCAAGGCATGGGCCCCGGTCCCCGCGGGGAGCGGGGCCCGGCGGAGAAGTTTGTGAGGGCGGGAAGATGTTCAAGCGGCGCAGGCCCGCGATCCAGGTGAAGACCGCGGAGCAGCTGGAGCTGATGCGCGCGGCCGGGCTCCTGGTCGGCCGGACCCTCGAGGTCCTGCGGGAGGCGGTCCGGCCGGGGATCACCACCCTCGACCTGGACCGGATGGCCGAGCAGCACATCCGCGACCACGGCGGCGTGCCGTCGTTCAAGGGCTACCACGGCTTCACCGGGACGATCTGCGCGTCGATCAACGAGGAGATCGTGCACGGCATCCCGAACCGCGGGAAGGTGCTGCGGGACGGCGACGTCATCTCCATCGACTGCGGCGCGATCGTCGAGGGGTGGCACGGCGACGCGGCGATCACCGTCCCGGTGGGGGAGATCACCGCGGAGCTGCGGCGGCTCCTGGAGGTGACCGAGACGTCCCTGTGGCACGGTCTCGCGGCCGGACGGGCCGGGGCCAGGCTCACGGACATGTCGCACGCGATCGAGGCTCACATTCGCTCTGAGGGCGCCTACGGCATCGTCGAGGGCTACGGCGGGCACGGCATCGGGACCGAGATGCACATGGACCCGCTCATCCCGAACCACGGCGAGCCGGGGCACGGGCCCGTCCTGGAGCCGGGGATGTGCTTCGCGGTCGAGCCGATGGTGAACCTCGGCACGAAGGACACCGTGGAGCTGGACGACGGCTGGACGGTCGTCACGCTCGACGGGCGCTCCTCGGCGCACTTCGAGCACACCTTCGCGGTCACGCCCGAGGGGCCGCGCGTCATGACGGCCCTCGACGAGGGCCGCGAGTGGTTCACCAAGCTCGGCGTCGAGGCGTACGCCACGGCTTCCGGGAAGTCGCCGGCGCGGGGCGGGAACTGACCTCCGCGCGAGGGGCCGTCACCGGAATCATCCCTACATAATGGGAACTGGAGCTTCTGGCTGAGCGGAGGGGACGATGGCGCCGAACCCTGACATCCGGGCCTCGGACGCCGACCGTGACCGGGTGGCGGCGAGCCTGCGCGAGCACTGCGGCGAGGGCCGGATCACGATGGACGAGCTGCACGAGCGGCTGGAGGCGGTGTACGACGCCAAGACCATCGGGCAGCTCCAGGAGGTCACCGCCGACCTGCCCGAGGAGGACCTCTACCAGCTTCCCGTCCCCGCTTCGCAGCCGAAGAGCACCGACCTGGCGGCCAGTGCGGTGTCGCGGGTGCCGGAGGTGTCACAGCACCGGGCGATGTGGGCGGCGTGGGCGTCGGTCAGCGCGATCAACTTCACGATCTGGCTGATCATCGCCGTGTCGAGCGGCTGGGTCTATCCGTGGTGGATCTGGGTCGCGGGACCCTGGGGCGCGATGCTCCTGATCGGCACGCTGTTCGGCGGCGGCCGCCGCCACGAGTGACGCGATGGACGGCGCGGGGGGTCACTCCACGTCCATCAGGGGCCGGTAGTTCCCGGTCGGGACGAAGTGCGTCGTGGCGGTGCCGTCCTCCTCGACGAGGTGGATGGCGAACCCGGCCGGCTCTCCGGTGACCGCGGCCCGCCCCGGCTGCGTCAGGTCGAGGAACAGCTGCCGGTAGGTGCTGGGGCAGGTGGTGCTGACGGTGCCCGCCAGCGAGCCGACCGAGCCGCGGTGCACGTGCCCGGAGATCACCCGCACCACCTGCGGGTGCTTGGAGATCACCGCCGCGAACCCGGCGGGGTCGATGAACCGCATCTCGTCGATGAAGCGGATCCCGATGGGGAACGGCGGATGGTGCGTGGCCACGATCGTGGGCGTGCCGGGCGCGGCGGCGAGCGTCGCGTCGAGCCAGGCGAGGCGGTCCTCGCTCATGTGCCCGTGGGGGTGCCCGTCCACGGTGGTGTCGCAGCAGACGAGCCGCACGCCCGCCACGTCGACCGCGTACTGGACGGGGTCGTGCCGGGCGAACCCGCCGGCGGTCATCGCGGGATGGTCGTCGAAGACCTTCCGCATCTCCTCGCGGTCGTCGTGGTTGCCGGGCATCGGGTAGACGGGCATCGGCAGCGGGGACAGCAGCGCGTGCAGCCGGGCGTACTCGGCGTGCCGGCCCCCGTCGGCGAGGTCGCCGGTGAGGACGACGGCGTCGGGGCGGGCGGGCAGCGAGAGCAGGCTCGACACGGCGGCCCGCAGGGCGCGGACCGGCCCGGAGCCGTCGTCCACCTGACCGTCGCGGCCCGCCGCGAGGTGGATGTCGCTCAACTGCGCGATGATCGCCATCGATCCTCTCCCCCTTGCCCCAGCACATCACGGACGCGTGGCCGCGGCACCCCCGGCTCCACCCCCGGCGCACCGAGACGATCTTCGCGTCCCGCGTCCGCACTGTCGACCCCGGCCCCGCCGCAGCGGCCGGACGGGCGGGGTGCCCGGGCCGCGGGCCTACCGCTACCTTGCCCCACGGCGAACCGCGGCGAAAGGGAGGCACATGTCGGTGATGTGGAGGCCCAAGGGAATTGGCCGGGTCTGCTCCGGCGGCCGCCATGTGATCACCACGCCCCGGCTGCTGCTCCGCTCGCTGACGATGGCGGACATTCCGCTCACCGAGGCCCTCGGCAGTGATCCCGAGGCGCAGCGCTGGCTCGGCTGGGCGCCGGAGGACATCATGCCCGAGGACGAGCGCGACCACCTGCTGGCGGCCCCGGTCGGCGCCGGGCGTTCCCGCTTCGGGCTGCCGAGCCGCCGCGTGGAGCTGGGGATGCTGGCCATCGACCCGGAGTACGGCCTGCCCGCCGGGGCGTTCTTCCTGACCCCGGAGTCGGAGGCCCGCTGCGAGCTGGGCGGCTACCTGGCGCCTCGCTACCGGGGCCGCGGGCTCGGGGCGGAGCTGTTCGCCGCCGGGCTCGCGCTCGCCCAGCAGCATCTGCACTTCACCGAGGTGCGCGCGGGTGTGGAGCCCGAGAACGTCGCGTGCGCCCGCTCGCTGTGGAGGGCCGGCCTCGACCCGGCCGACGGCCCGGAGACGCATGTGCTCCAGGACGGCCGAGTAATACCGTCCGCCTGGTACTCCGACGTCACGCCGAACCCCGTGTGGTGCCCGTCCGGCTGGTGACCGCTTCGGGGCGGTCAGGCGACGTGCGGGATGACCAGGGACAGCGCCGAGGTGACCTCTTCGGCGGCGGGCGCGACGTCGGGCACGACGTCGCGGAGCGCCAGCCAGCCGTTGATCGCCTGGACGGTCGGCTTGGCCTCGATGAGCTGCGGGTCGTCGATCCCGTACCAGGCGGCGATCTTGGACCAGCGCCACAGCCGGTGCCCGGCGGACGACATCTCCGACGAGGGGAACCCGGCGACGCCGCGGGAGCCGGTGATCGCGTGCCGGACCGAGTCGAGGGAGCGCCCGACCCGCTCGGCGATGTCGCGGATCGTCAGCAGCGGGTCGGCCTCGACCTGCAGGACGTGCACGCCCGGCGCGCTGACCTCGACGTGCTCGACCACCTCCATGATCGCCGCGGCGAGGGTGGGGCCGGGCCAGGAGCAGGACGCGTTGCCGGGGCGCTCGGCGTGCTCGGGCTCGCTGATGATCGACACGGTGACCGCGCCGTGCGTGCGGTCGAACAGCGGGTCCAGCTCGTCCTCGTAGAGGGGACGACTGAGGATCAGCGCGAAGTCATAGCTCGGCATGCTGATCCTCCTCGGGCGTCTCTCTCCTCGAAAGGTACAACGCGGGGGCGCGGTATGCTTGGCTCGGGACCGGTCTCGCGACCCGTATCATGCGTCGATTTCGCATTGTGCGACCGGTTGACGTAGACTCCTTTGTCGGTCCGTCGGCGGCCGCCTGATTCCCTGTTCCGGACGCTTTACGCGTCGTGGCGGTGGGTTGCGGCCGATTCTCCCTCGGGAGCCGGGGCCGAGTCCAATGAGCCGACCAGTGAAGCGCGGAGGACATGCCCAAGAAAGAAGGGGCCATCGAGATCGAGGGCACCGTCATCGAGTCCCTCCCGAACGCCATGTTCCGGGTGGAGCTCGACAACGGGCACAAGGTGCTCGCCCACATCAGCGGCAAGATGCGGATGCACTACATCCGGATCCTGCCGGACGACCGCGTCGTTGTGGAGCTGAGCCCCTACGACCTCACGCGCGGTCGGATCGTCTACCGGTACAAGTGAATCCCATCAATCCCACTGGGGTTGCCTTCCCCGCGCGTGGCGGCGCGGGGGTGACCCTGCTTTAGGAGACCCAGTGAAGGTCAAGCCGAGCGTCAAGAAGATCTGCAACAAGTGCCGCGTCATCCGCCGGCACGGCCGGGTCATGGTGATCTGCTCCGACCCGCGCCACAAGCAGCGCCAGGGCTGACGCCCAGCCCGCAAGACAACCCAAGCGCATCGCAGCCTTCGCATCGATGGCCGTACGTCCCCCTCGCGGGACGTGCGGCACCGTCGTGTGGAGGGGCCACCCCCGGACCGCGAGAGGCCGGGGCCGCCACCCGGGCAGGGTGTGTGCGGACGTGATGCGTCCATACCTCCGCGATACGAAGGGAACTGCCCACGATGGCACGCCTACTCGGCGTCGACCTCCCGCGCGAAAAGCGCGTGGAGGTCGCTCTCACCTACATTTTCGGCATCGGCCGGACGCGGGCGCTGGAAACCCTCGCGGGTACCGGTGTCAACCCCGACCTCCGGGTGCACCAGCTCGGTGACGAGGAGCTGGTGCAGCTCCGCGACTGGATCGAGGCGAACTACAAGACCGAAGGCGACCTGCGCCGTGAGGTCCAGGCCGACATCCGCCGCAAGATCGAGATCGGGTCCTACCAGGGCATCCGGCACCGCCGCGGGCTTCCCGTGCACGGTCAGCGCACGCAGACCAACGCGCGTACCCGCAAGGGCAAGAAGAAGACCGTGGCCGGCAAGAAGAAGGTCGGCAAGAAGTAGTCCGCGCCGGGCCTCCGCGGCCCGTCCGGGTCGATGACCTCAAGAGTTAGAGAGAGCAGATGCCTCCTAAGAGCCGTGTCGGCGCCAAGAAGGTGCGCCGCAAGGAAAAGAAGAACGTCGCTCATGGGCACGCCCACATCAAGAGCACGTTCAACAACACGATCGTTTCGATCACCGACCCCAACGGCAACGTGATCTCCTGGGCCTCCTCGGGCCACGTCGGTTTCAAGGGCTCGCGCAAGTCCACCCCGTTCGCCGCGCAGCAGGCCGCCGAGTCGGCCGCCCGGCGCGCGATGGAGCACGGCATGCGCAAGGTCGACGTCTTCGTGAAGGGCCCGGGGTCGGGCCGCGAGACCGCCATCCGGTCGCTGCAGGCGACCGGCCTCGAGGTGGGCTCGATCCAGGACGTCACGCCCGTTCCGCACAACGGCTGCCGCCCGCCCAAGCGTCGTCGGGTCTGAGGCAGGGGAGATCTAACAATGGCTCGTTACACCGGTGCGGACTGCAAGCTCTGCCGCCGCGAGAAGATGAAGCTGTTCCTCAAGGGCAGCAAGTGCGAGGGCCCCAAGTGCCCGATCGAGATCCGTCCCTACCCTCCGGGTGAGCACGGCCGCGGTCGGCCCAAGGAGACCGAGTACCTGCTGCAGCTTCGCGAGAAGCAGAAGGCGCGGCGCATCTACGGCATCCTGGAGCGGCAGTTCCACAACTACTACGTCGAGGCGAACCGCCAGCAGGGCAAGACGGGTGACAACCTGCTCACGCTGCTGGAGCGCCGGCTCGACAACGTGGTCTACCGCGGCGGCTTCGCCAAGTCCCGCGACATGGCCCGCCAGCTCATCCGCCACGGCCACATCCGGGTCAACGGCAAGAAGGTCAACATCCCGTCGGCCCTGGTGAGCGAGGCCGACATCATCGACGTCAAGCCGAAGTCGCTCGAGTCGACGCCGTTCCAGGTCGCCAAGGCCGAGGTCGGCGAGCGCCCCGTCCCGGCGTGGCTCGGGGTCGACGGCGAGAAGATGCGGATCTTCGTGCACTCGATGCCGGTCCGGCAGCAGATCGACGCTCCCGTCCAGGAGCAGCTGATCGTCGAGCTCTACTCCAAGTAGGGGCTCAACCCTCGCCGGGATTCCGCGGTGCGTTCCGTGGATTCCCGGCGGGTCGGGGAACACTCACAGACGCGGTAGTCAAATAGCGGGCACCGCGGAAAGAAGGCACCACCATGCTCATCGCTCAGCGTCCCACTCTCACCGAAGAGCAGGTCGACGAGTACCGGTCGCGGTTCACCATCGAGCCGCTGGAGCCGGGCTTCGGCTACACGATCGGCAACTCGCTGCGTCGTACCCTGCTCTCCTCGATCCCCGGTGCGGCCGTCACCAGCATCCGCATCGAGGGCGTCCTGCACGAGTTCTCCACCGTGCCCGGGGTCAAGGAGGATGTCACCGACATCATCCTGAACCTGAAGGAGCTCGTCGTCTCCTCGGAGCACGACGAGCCCGTCGTCATGTACCTGCGCAAGCAGGGCCCGGGCGAGGTCACCGCGGCCGACATCGCGCCGCCGGCGGGTGTCGAGGTCCACAACCCGGACCTGCACATCGCCACGCTGAACAACAAGGCCAAGCTGGAGATGGAGCTGACGGTCGAGCGCGGCCGCGGCTACGTCTCGGCCGCGCAGAACAAGCAGCCGGGCCAGGAGATCGGCCGGATCCCGATCGACTCCATCTACTCGCCCGTGCTGAAGGTCACCTACAAGGTCGAGGCGACCCGAGTCGAGCAGCGCACCGACTTCGACCGCCTCATCCTGGACGTCGAGACCAAGCAGGCGATGCTGCCGCGCGACGCGGTGGCCTCCGCCGGCAAGACCCTCGTCGAGCTGTTCGGGCTGGCCCGGGAGCTCAACGTCGAGGCCGAGGGCATCGACATGGGCCCGTCCCCGACGGACGCCGCGCTCGCCGCGGACCTGGCCCTGCCGATCGAGGAGCTGAACCTCACCGTCCGCTCCTACAACTGCCTCAAGCGCGAGGGCATCCACTCGGTGGGCGAGCTCGTCGCCCGCTCCGAGCAGGACCTGCTGGACATCCGCAACTTCGGCGCGAAGTCCATAGAAGAGGTCAAGCAGAAGCTCAACGACATGGGCCTGTCGCTCAAGGACTCCCCGCCCGGGTTCGACCCGAGCGCGGCGGCGGACGCCTACGGCGACGACGACCAGAGCTACGCCGAGACCGAGCAGTACTGACGAAACCGATCCCGGCGGCCGGGGGCGCGTCCCCCGGCCGCACGGACCCAGCTGACGCCGGTACCTGGTACGGCCGGCGCAGGAAGGAACCACCATGCCCAAGCCCACGAAGGGCACCCGCTTCGGCGGCAGCCCCGCGCACCAGCGGCTGATCCTGGCCAACCTGGCGACGTCGCTGTTCGAGCACGGCCGCATCACGACCACCGAGGCCAAGGCCCGGCGGGTGCGTCCGCTGGCGGAGAAGCTGATCACCAAGGCGAAGAAGGGCGACCTGCACAACAGGCGTCTGGTGGCGAGGACGATCCGCGACAAGGGCGTCGTGCACGAGCTCTTCACCGAGATCGCGCCGAGCTTCGCGGACCGGCCCGGCGGCTACACCCGCATCACCAAGCTCGGCCCGCGCAAGGGCGACAACGCGCCCATGGCCGTGATCGAACTGGTCACGGAGCCGATGCCGGCGGCCAAGGTCGCGCCGAAGGTCGAGGAGAAGGACCTGCCCGCCGAGGGCGAGGTCACCCTCAGCAAGGCCGAGGCCGAGGCCGACGACGCGCCCGCCGAGGACGCCAAGGCCGCGGAGAGCAAGGCCGAGGACACCGAGTCCGAAGGCGACGCCAAGGCGGGCGACAAGGAGTAGTTCACCGCTTGACCTGGCCGAGCGTTTGCTCGACAAGCGTTTGCTCGACATTCGTCAGGGCCCGCCGTTCCGCTCGGGACGGCGGGCTTTGATCTTTGCCAGACTTGATCTCATGGTCAGGTCAGTGGCGCAGCGACGTGCATGCACAAGGGGACGGGACGGCGACGTTGCAGAGGGACGAACCGGCTGACATGACCGCACTGGTACGACTCCGGCTCGACATCGGCTACGACGGGTCGGATTTCGCGGGCTGGGCGAGGCAACCGAACCAGCGCACCGTGCAGGGCGTCATCGAGGACGCGCTGGCCCGCATGCTGCGCCTGGACCCGCCCCCCATGCTCACCGTCGCCGGCCGCACGGACGCCGGCGTCCACGCCCGGGGGCAGGTCGCCCACCTGGTGGTCCCGGTCGCGGCGTACTCGGCGATCAACGGGACGATGCCGCGCCGCCTGGCGGGGCTGCTGCCGCCGGACGTCCGGGTGTGGCGGGTGTCGGTCGCGCCGGAGGGGTTCGACGCGCGCTTCTCGGCGCTGTCGCGCCGGTACGTGTACCGGGTGTGCGACAACCCCGTCGGCGTGGAGCCGCTGCGCCGCCACGACGTGCTGTGGCATCCGCGCCCTCTTGACCTGCAGCGGATGAACGAGGCCGCGCGGCTCCTCGTCGGGGAGAACGACTTCGCCGCGTACTGCCGCAAGCGTGAGGGCGCGACGACCATCCGCGAGCTGCTGCGCTACGAGTGGGCCCGCGACGACCGCGACCCCTACCTCGCCCTCGCGACCGTGGAGGCGGACGCGTTCTGCCATTCGATGGTCCGCGCGCTCGTCGGGGCGCTGCTGATGGTCGGGGACGGCCGGCGCGAGGTGGAGTGGCCCGCGCAGGTGCTCGCGGCGCGCGTCCGCGACTCCGCGGTGAACGTGGCGCCCGCGCACGGGCTGTCGCTGGAGGAGATCCGCTACCCCGGCGACGACGGCCTGGCGCGGCGCGCGCAGGAGACGCGCCGCGTCCGGACGCTCGCGGCGAGCACCTCCGCCGGCGCGGAACCGCCCCCGGCCCTGCCGCAGCCGGAGGCGTCCCAGAGCGGCGACCGCGGCGCGCGGTGAGCGCGCCGCGTCCGGTCAGCGGCGGGCGCGCTCCATGATCGGGCGCAGGTCGTAGTCCAGGAACCGCTGGGCCGCCTGCTTTATCACCGGGTCGCCCGGACGGGCCTCCTGGCCGTTCGCCCACTGCACGTAGGCGTAGGCGACGTACCGGCCGCGGACCGTCGCGGCGGCGTAGCCGCCCGCCCGGTCGAGGTTCGGGGTGTTCTTGCCGCCCATGCCGCGGAACCACTCGTACCGGGCGGGGTCGCCGGCCCGGCTCACCCGGAGCGCGGCCTCCTTCGTCGGCATCACCGCGATCCCGGACGTGACGGCCAGCGAGGTCGACCGCTCGATGAACGTCGCGCGGACGATCTTGCGGCACTTCTCCCGTTCGAGGGCCTGCAGCATGGAGCCCCTGGCCGCGTACGACGGCTCGCGGTTGAGCGACCAGCGGTCGCGGGTGTAGGTCCGTCCGCCGAGCTTGATGGTCTCGGTGGGGAACACGTCCTGGAACGCCAGGGGCTCGCGGTCGGTCCGCTCGTTGTCGATCCTGGACGGCGGCCCGGCGGCGCTGGGGGCGGGGGACGGCGTGGC
>NZ_SMKB01000119.1:0-22403 GCF_004348575.1 Actinomadura sp. 7K534 | reverse complement strand
CCCCCGTTCGGGAGCCGCTCCCCCCGGCTCCCCGCGAACAGGAGCGAATCGACGTGCTATCCACCCCCAGGCTCGCTGCGAAGATGCTGTTCGCCGCGGCGCTGACCGCGGGCACCGTCGCCGTGCCGCAGGCCGCCCAGGCGGCCGACAACCCCTACGAGCGCGGACCGGACCCGACCGTGTCGAGCATCGAGGCCCTGCGCGGCCCGTTCTCCGTGTCGGAGGACAGGGTCTCGTCGCTGTTCGTCACCGGCTTCGGCGGCGGGACGATCTACTACCCGCGCGAGACCTCCCAGGGCACGTTCGGCGCGGTCGCGATCGCCCCCGGGTTCACCGCCGACCAGTCCAGCATGTCCTGGTACGGGCCGCGGCTCGCCTCGCAGGGCTTCGTCGTCTTCACCATCGACACCAACACGCGCCTCGACCAGCCCGACAGCCGCGGCCGGCAGCTGCTGGCCGCGCTGGACTACCTCACCGGGCGCAGCAGCGTCCGGTCCCGGATCGACTCCTCGCGGCTCGCCGTGATGGGTCACTCGATGGGCGGCGGCGGGTCGCTGGAGGCGTCCCTGTCGCGTCCGTCGCTCCAGGCGGCGATCCCGCTGACCCCGTGGAACCTGCAGAAGAGCTTCAACAGCCGCGTCCCGACGCTGATCATCGGGGCGGAGAGCGACTCGGTCGCGCCGGTGAGCTCGCACTCCGAGCCGTTCTACCAGAGCATCCCGGCGGCGACGGAGAAGGCGTACCTGGAGCTGAACAACGCCAGCCACTTCGCGCCGAACACCTCGAACACCACGATCGCGAAGTACAGCATCTCCTGGCTGAAGCGGTTCGTGGACAACGACACCCGCTACGAGCAGTTCCTGTGCCCGCCGCCCCGGGCCGGCGGCGACATCGAGGAGTACCGCGACACCTGCCCGCACTCCTAGGGCTCTACCGGACGGGCCGCCCGACGCCTCCCCGCGCGGGCGGCCCTCCGCCGTGCTCGGGGCCGGATCCGTGCAGGCGCAGCGCGCTCAGCGCGAGGGCCAGCTCGACCAGGTCGCCCGGACGGGTCAGCGTCCGGCCGGTGAGCTGCTCGATCTTGCGGAGCCGGTTCAGCACGGTGTTGCGGTGGCAGAACAGCCGGTCCGCGGCGCGGGCGGCGGAGCCGTCGCACTCCAGCCAGGTGCCGAGGGTCGTCAGCAGGACCTCGCGGAACGCCGGGTCGACGTCCGTGAGGCCGCCGAGCGCGACGTGTCCGAGCCGCCCGGACAGCCGGGGCTGGGACAGCACGAGGGCGTCGGGGAGCCGGCGGTCCAGGCGCGCTATCTGGTTGCCGGGGCCGCGGCAGGTGCGCAGCGCCAGCTCGGCGAACCAGCGGGCGGTGCCCAGCTCGGCGAGGGAGTCGACGACGGGGCTGACGCCGGCGTGCGAGCGGGCGTAGGGGCGGACGGCGGCGACCAGGTCGTCCAGTTCCGCGGTGCCGAGCGCGACCAGCGCCACCTGGGCGTCGGTGCGCAGCCGCCAGATGAAGCGCATCCCGGCCGTGTCTCCGGGGCGGCGTTCCACGCCGTCGCCGAACCCGCTCTCCGCGCCGAGCATGACGACGGCGTAGCGGCCGGTGGCGGGCAGGCCGAGGACCGACGTGGCGGTGGACAGCAGGCCGCCGTCGGCGCCCTGGCCGTCCAGGAGCGCGTCGACGATCGCGTGGACGCGCTCCTCGCTGCGCCGCGCGAGCGCGAGCTCGGTGCTGTGGTAGGACGCGGCCGCGGCGCCGGACTGCTGGTCGATCGTGTCCCAGGTGCGGGTCGCCTGCCTGATCAGCGTCGCGACGCTCTCCGGGTCGTGCCGGTCGACGACCTCGACCACGGCCTCCCAGAACACCTTCCCGGCGAGCCGGTAGGAGCGCAGGAGCTGGTCGAGGGGCTGGCCCTGGTGGGCGCGGCGCCGGCCGAGCCGCTGCGCCCATTCGAGGTCGGCGCGGCCGCGGCCCGGTTCCAGGATCGTCTCGAAGCCGTGCCCGAGCCCGGTATGGCACATCTCCCACACGTCGCGGGTGAACTCCTCGTCGCGGTGGGCGCCGTCCCCGGACAGGATCTCGGCGGTGAGCCGGTCGGCGAGATCGGGGAGCCGGTCGGTGAGGCGCAGCACGGCCTTGCGCATGATCTCGCGGTCGTTGGAGCGATCGGCGTTCAACCCGGCGGCCGCCGCGGGCCGTCCTCCCGTCATCGAGGGCCACCTCCAGCACAACGCGGGGGCCTCATGGTGCCATCACGGGCGCGTTCCGGCCATCTCCGGACGTCCAGACTGTGCAGGTGCACAACGGGGACCCGTCCGGATTGCGCCGCGTCCCCGAACCAGAACGCCGCTCTGGACCCGTCCCGTGGACGCATGGTCATCTATGGGCCCGCTCCCTTTCGAGGACCGTCCAACCAGAGGTTCATTGTAGAGGCTCGTTCTAGAGGTCTGTTCTAGCCGAGACCCGCTCGGTCAGGGTCGTTCCCGCAGAGGAGGACCGGCATGGCCCCTGAATCCCCGCCCCCACGGATCCACGGACGCGCTCGCGAACTCGGCGTCATCGGGACGCTGCTCGACCGGGCCCGCGACGGCCACGGCGGCGCGCTGGCGATCGTCGCCGACGCCGGCACCGGCCGGACCGCCCTGCTGGACGCGGCGGCGCGCCGGGCCGCACCCGGCTTCCGCGTCCTCGGCACCACCGGCGTCCGCCGGGAGGCGGCCGTCCCCTACGCCGGGCTGCACCGGCTGCTGCGGCCGCTGGCCGGGCTGATCGCGGAGCTGCCCGCGGCGCACCGCGACGCGCTCGGCGCGGTCACCCGCGGCGGCCGCGGCGGCACGCCGTTCGTCCTGTACGCGGCGGTGTGCGAGCTGCTCGGCCGGGCCGCGGAGCACGGCCCCGTGCTCTGCCGGGCCGACGACGTCCAGTGGCTGGACCCGGTCTCGCTGGAGGCGCTGGCCTTCGCGGCGCGGCGCGTCCAGCACGACCGGATCGCGATGCTGTTCGCCGCGCGCGGCGGGCAAGGCGACCCCGACGGCCTCGCCGGCATCCGGCGGCTGCCCCTCCCGCCCCTCGACGAGGACGCGAGCCGCCGCGTCCTCCAGGACGCGCTCGGCGAGGCGATGGGCTGCGCGGTCCCGTACGCCGCGATCGGCGGCGACCTCGCCGAGGAGGTCGTCGACCTGGCCTGCGGGCGCCCGCTGGCGATCCGCGACCTCGCCGCCGCGCTGACCCCCGGCCAGCTGTCCGGCACCGTGCCGCCGCCCCGCTCGCTCCCGGCGGGCAGCACCCTGCGCTCCCTGAACCGCCACCGCTACCTGCGGCTTCCCCCGGGCGCGCGGCGGCTCGTCCTCATGGTGCTGGCGGACGAGTGGGTCAACGCCGCGACCGTGGCGCGGGCCACCCGGACCGGCGGCATCGGCCCGGCCGACCTCGACGCGGCCCGCGCGTCCGGCCTGCTGCGGTTCGAGGGCGACGCGGTGACCGTGCGCAACCGGCTCGTCCGGTCCTCGCTGTGGGCCGACGCGTCGCGGGAGGAGCGGCAGGCGGCGCACGCGCTGCTCGCCGAGGTCCTCGTGCAGGAATGGCAGGCGCCGGCGCGGCTCTGGCACCGCGCGGCCGTCACCGGGGAGCCGGACCCGCGGATCGCGGACGAGCTCGCGGCGGCGGCGCGGAAGGCCCAGGAGGCCGGCCGGTACGCCGACTCGTGGCGGGTCTGGCAGCGCGCCGCCACCCTCACCGGCGAGGACGGCGCGCGGACCGACCGGCTGCTGTCCGCGGCCGGCGACGCCTGGGCGAGCGGCCGGTCCCGGCGGGCCCGGTCCCTGCTGCGGCAGGTCCGCCAGGTCGCGTGCGGCGAGGCGTGCGCCGCGCGCGCCGACGGGCTGCGCGGCGAGATCGAGGCGGCGGCCGGCTCCCCCGCGGCGGCCGTCCCCATGCTCCGGGACGCCGCCGAACGGCTCGCCCGGCACGACACCGAGGCCGCGCTGGGCGCGCTGGCCTGGGCGGCGGAGGCCGCCGACGCGTCCGGCGACCACGGCGCCTACCTGGAGATCGCCGACCGGGCCGCGGCGCTCCCCGGAGCCGGTTCCGACGCCGCGCCGCGCTCCGCGCTGCTGCTCGCCCACCTCACGGGCACGGCCACCGCGATCCGCGGCCGCTACCCGGCGGCGGCGGGCCACCTCCGGCGGGCCGTGCTGCTCGGCGCCGAGGCCACCGACCCGGCCGCGCAGACGTGGGCGGCGCTGTCGGCGTTCATGCTCGGGGACGGCGCCGCCACCCGCTCCCTCGCCGCCGCGGCCGTCGCGTCCGCCCGCCGGGCCGGGAACGCGCCCCTGGAGTCGTACGCGCTGATGGTCGCCGGACGCTGCGAGGCACTCCTCGGGCACCCGCCGGGGCCGATCGCCGCCTGCCACGACGGCCTGCGCCTCGCCCGCGCCGCCCAGCTGCACGCGCACACGGCCGAGCAGCTCGCCACGCTCGCGCTCACCGCCGGGTTCAACGGCGACGACACCACCGCGCAGGGGCACCTGGACCGGCTCACCGGCCCCACCGGGGGCCGCGGCATCACCCGCGCCGCCGCCTTCGGCTCCTGGGCGCCCGCCGCGCTCGACCTCGCCGCCGACCGGCCCGCCGACGCGGCCGCGCGCCTCCGGCTGCCCGGCGGCGCCGGGCTGGCCCATCCGCCCGCGCGGCTGCTGGCCGTCCCGCACCTGGTCGAGGCGCTCGTGCACACCGGCCGGCGGGAGCAGGCCGCCGAGGCGTTCGAGCACTACCGGCGCTGGGCCGACGGGACGCCGCGCGCCCCGGGGCGCGCCGCGCTCGCCCGGCGCTGCCAGGCGCTGCTCGCCGCCCGCGACGCCGAGGCCGCGGAGCACTTCACCGAGGCGCTCCGCCTGCACGAGGCCGCCGGCGCGGTGTTCGACCTGGCCCGGACCGAGCTGCTGTTCGGGCACCGGCTCCGGCGCGGCCGCCGGCCGCGCGCCGCCCGCGAGCACCTCCGCGCCGCCCTGCGCATCTTCGAGCGGTACGACGCCGTCCCGTGGACGGCGCGGGCCCGCGCGGAGCTGCGCGCCGCAGGCGAGACCATCGCGCCCGCCGCAGCCGAAACGGCCCCGCCGCCCAGCAGGGCCGGAACGGACGGCGGGGCCGCGCCCGTCACCGCGGACGGCTTCGGGGAGCTGACCGCCCAGCAGGCGCACATCGCGCGGCTGGCCGCCGAGGGGGCCACCAACCGCGAGATCGCGGCGCGCCTGCTGCTCAGCCCGCGGACCATCGACCACCATCTCCGCAACGTCTTCACCCGGCTCGGGATCCGGTCGCGCGTCGAGCTGGCCCGGCTGATCCGCTGACCGACTCGGGTGCGGCGACCTGCACGTCAGCGAGCGGTCTCGTACTCCTCCTCGGTCTCGCGCTCGTCGGTCTCGCGCTCGTCGGTCTCCCGCTTCTTGCTCTCGGGAGCGTCGTCCTTGCGGTCGCGCTCCTCCTCGTCCAAGGCGTCCTCGTGCGTCAGAACGACCTCGCTGTCGCGGATCTCGCCGCGCCAGCCCTCGACCTCGTCGGCGCGGGTCAGCGACTGCGTCATCACGAAGCGGCGGAAGTGCTTCAGCTCCAGCCGGACGCGGCGGCCCTGGGCGCGCCAGATGTTGCCGGTCCGCTCGAAGAAGCCCTGCGGGTGGTACTCCAGGACCAGCAGGACGCGGGTCAGGTTCGGCGACAGCTTGTGGAAGCTGACCGTCCCGTCCACGTGGCCCTTCGCCCCCTGCGAGCGCCACACGATGTGCTCGTCCGGCACCTGCTCGATGATCGTGGCCTCCCAGGTCCGCTTGGACCAGAAGATCTTGGCCTGCCAGTTCAGCTTGGTCTCGTCGGCCTGGTCGACGCTGATGACCTTCTTCATGAAGGACGGGTAGTCCTGGAACTGCGTCCACTGGTCGTAGACGAGGCGGCGCGGCGCACCGATGTCGATGTGCTCGACGATGTTGGTGACCTTCACCTTCTTGCCACCGCCGCCCTTGCCGCCGCCCTTGCCCTCGTCCTTGCCGTCGTCCTCCTCATCGCTGTTGCCGATGCCGGGGACGACGCCGCCGACGGTGTCCTTGATGCGGCCGAACACGCCCTGGCCGTTCTTGCCGGCCTGCTCGTCCTGCTCGTCCTGCTGCTCGGTGTCCTCGGCCTCGGCCTTGGAGTCCTCGTCCTGCGAGTTCTTGTTCCGGGCGTTCTTCTTCTGCTCCGGCTCCTCCTGGTTCGAGGAGTCGTCCTCGCCCTTGCGTCCGGTGAACGCCCGGCTCGCGGCGACGGCCGCGCCGGCGCCGAGCAGGACGCCGCCGGCCGTGCCGACGGCCCGCCCGCCGGGCAGGCTCTTGGCGATCCCCCCGCCGCCGCCCGGCAGGGCCTTGGTGATACCGCTCAGGCCGGGCACCTTCTTGCGACGGCCGCCCGGCAGCAGCTTGGTGACGCTTCCGACGGGCAATGCGCCCAACTTGCTTCCGCGTTTCATGGTCTCGCTTCCTTACTCAGGGGTTGTGACGGTCTCGCCGTCCCGGATCTCGCCGCGCCAGCCCTCGATCTCGTCGGGGCGGGTCAGCGACTGCGTCATCACGTGACGGCGGAAATGCTTGAGTTCTAGGCGGGCCCGGCGGCCCTGGGCGCGCCAGAGGTTGCCGGTCCGCTCGAAAAGGCCGGCTGGGTGGTACTCCAGGACGAGCAGGACGCGGGTCAGGTTCGGCGACAGCTCGTGGAAGGTCACCGACCCGTTCACGTAGCCCTTCTGGCCTTTCGACCGCCACACGATGTGCCGGTCGGGGACCTGCTCGGTGATCGTCGACTCCCACGTCCGGCTGGACCAGAAGACCTTGGCCTTCCAGTTCAGCTTCTCGTCGGACTTCTGGTCGACGCTCTCCACCTTCTTCATGAAGGTCGGCCATTCCTGGAAGAGCGTCCACTGGTCGTAGACGAGCCGGCGCGGGGCGCCCACGTCGATCTGCTCGACGATGTTGGTCGGCTTCCCCCTCCGCCCCCGCCCGAAGATGTTGGCGAGGGTCTCCTTCAGCGCCGTCCAGCCGAAGCTCAGCAGCGCCCGCACCGGGGACTTGCCCGCGGCGAGCGCCTTGGCTCCGGCCAGCGCGGCCTTGACGATCGGACCGCCCTGCTCGGCCTTGGCCGTGAGGTCCCGGACGGCGCGTTCCAGCCGCCGTTCGAGCCGCTGGACGGCCCCGCCGAGCACCCGCCGGCCCAGCCGCCGGGCCGACAGCACGGCGAGGGCACCGCCCGCGCCGGCGGCCAGACCCGTCCGGAAGTTCATGTCCTGTTCCCACTTCGGTAGTCCGCTCGAGTACGGCGCCGCATTACCCGGTCAAACCACGGCAAAACAGGCTGCAGGCCAGGACAAGCCCCAAATTCCCCGATCGGGCGGCTCCCGGTGACGCGGGTCACGGTTGACCTCAAGTCAACTTGAGGTTCTAGCGTGACGGGCGTCCGGCGGTTCGGTACGGGGAGGAAGCGGCATGAAGGCAGAAGGCCAGGTCAGCGTCATCGGCCTCGGGGACATGGGGTCGGCGATCGCCAGGATGTTCGTCGACCGCGGCTACGCCACGACCGTCTGGAACCGGACGGCGAGCAAGACCGCACCGCTGACCGAAGCCGGCGCCACCGCCGCCGCGACGGCCGCGGACGCGGTGGCGGCGAGCCCGCTCACCGTGCTCTGCCTCCTCGACGGCGCGGCGGTCGAGGAGGTCTTGGAGACCCTCGGCGGCGCGGTCGCGGGCAAGGTCCTGGTGAACGTGACGAGCTGCTCCCCCGCCCAGGCGCGGGCGAACGAACGCTGGGCGCACGAGCACGGCGCGGAGTACCTGGACGGAAAGATCATGGGAGACCCGCCGTACATCGGGACGACGAACATCCTGCTGCCGGTCAGCGGATCACACGACGTGTTCAAGGCCCACGAGCCGACGCTGAGGGAACTGGGCCCCATCACCTACCACGGCGAGGACGCCGGTTTCGCCGCCGTGGAACTCCTGGCCCAGGTCGCGGCGTCCTACGAACTGCTCATCGGCTTCCTGCACACGCTGAAACTGGTCCGGTCGGAAGGTTTCGACGTGGCGGAGTTCGCCGAGCGATTCGCCGGCTCCCTGACCGCCTACCCGCCATTGCTCACCACGATGGCGAATGCGGTGAAGAACGGCGACTACGCGCCCGACATGGGCCCGCTCAACGTCCAGGCCGCGCTCATGGACGACATGATCACCCACCGCGAGTCCCGCGGCGTGGAGGCCCTCCGGATGCGCGAGGTGAAGAAGCTCATGGACGCCCGCATCGCCGAAGGCCACGGCGACCAGGGCTTCTCCAGCCTCTTCGAGCTGCTGCCGGTCGCGAGGGGTCAGTCGTCGTAACCGAGGTGTGCGCAAAAGTCAGTAGGGCTCCGGTAGAGCATCTGAACCTCTTGGGTGAGTCGCCAGCTCGGCGAGAACAGCCGCATGGTCGGACGGCCAGACGCCGTTGACGGGGCGGTCCCCGACTCGGCGGACGGACAGGACGCGGCCGAGACCGCCCGGACCGGGCGCGCCGAGGTGGATGTAGTCGATGCGTCCCGGCGGTTCGTGGGTTCGGGCGGCGTAGGGATTGGCCGGAGACCAGGTGTGGCCCGGTGCGGAGGGGTCGGCGTACTCCCAGGCATCCAACAGGATCTGACCCGGCACGGCGGGAGCGGTCCGGTAGCCGCCCAGCAGGCGCATCTCGTCCGAATCCGGCAGTGCGTTGTAGTCGCCGGTGAGGACGACCGGGAACGGGGTGTGCTTCCCGTGGGCGTCGACGAAATGGGCCAGCGCGTTGACCTGGGCGCAGCGCACCGCCGATTCGTGCGGCGCGCTATTGAGATGGGTGGTGAAGAAGGCGATGGGGTGGTCGGGGGCGTCCACCTTGGCGTAAAGGGCCTGGTGACCGTCGTCGCGACCGCCGGCATTGGGGAGCCGCAGTTTTGCGCTGTCGATGATGGGCCAGCGGGTCAGAACGGCATCACCGACGTCGATCCCATCCTCGCCGAGCCGCTTGTGCCATCGTCCGGGACGGTCGGAGACCGCCCAGGTCCAATGCATGCCGAGCCGGTTCGCGAGCCATCCGGCAAGGTTCTCCCGGCCGTCGTCCCAGACCTCCTGCAAGCCGATGAGATCGCAGTCGAGCTGCTCCAGGGTGGTCGCGATCGCCTCCCTACGGGCCTGCCAAGGCCCGAAGCGCCACCACACGTTCCAGGTCAGTACGCGCATTTACGCCGCCCTTTGCCGCTGTCCACCCCATTGTGGCCCGGCAATGCGAGTTCACCTTGATCGTGCTGGTCGCGGGTGATTGCGACGGCCCGGGGAGAAGGACTCAGCGAAAGTACCGGCGCACCCGTTCCCCAGCCTCGGGCTCGACTGCCGCGAGTACGTCCAGCACCCCGTCGATGGACGAGGCCGAGACACGAACGTGCCCGCTGATCCGCAGGACACCGTCGTCGCCCTTCGTGATCGACCATTCCGGGAAGATCCGCTGAAGAAACAGCAGCAGAACCCCCTCGTTCACGAGGGCACCGGCTCGATCTCGGCCCAGACGACCTTGCCGCCCTCGCTCAGCGGCCGCGTCCCCCACCGCCGGACGAGCGCCTCCATGAGGAGCAGCCCTCGCCCGTCCTCCGCGGCGTAGTTGACGACCCGGACCACCGGCACCACGTCGGACCGATCCCACGTCTCCACCACGGGGACGCCGTCCTCCCTCCGGTAGGCCCGCACGACCACGAGGTCCCCCTCGCGCGACCCATGGGTGATGGCATTCGTGGCCAGCTCGCTTATCACCGTCCGGGCGACGTAATCCTCCAGCCCCCACGCCCCGAACACCAGCCCGACGAAGTCCCGCGCCTCCCTGACCGCCCCCAAGTCCGCCTTCACCACCATCGTCGCCGGCTCGCCCACCTTGCCTCCACCTCCATGCATTTCGTTACTGAACGCACATGGTCAACCGCGTGGAGTAGTATCGGCAGCAAATCGCGTCAACATAGCGAGGCCACTTGCACCTACTTGCAAGTGCTTCCGAGAGGTGGACCCCCCATGCCGTCTCGAATGCCCACCCGGCAGACGATCGCCTTCGGCCTCGAACTGGCCCGGCTCCGCGAAGATGCCGGACTTTCCCGACTCGAACTGGCAAAACGGATACCGGTGACCCGCAGCTACATCGGCCAGGTGGAGAACGGCACCACCCGCTGCCGAAGGGAGTTCGCGGGCCAGCTCGACAAGGCCATCGACAGCGGCACCGCCATGGTGGACGCCTGGGACGACCTCCTCAAGTCCAGCCGCTACCCGCCCTGGTTCGCCGACTACCCCCTGGCCGAGGGCACCGCGTCCCTGCTACGGGCCTACGAGACGATGTTCGTCTACGGCCTCTTCCAAACCGAGGCGTACATCCGCGCACTCCCACTGGACGACGCCGCTGTGGAGGGCCGACTCCGCCGCCAAGCAGTGCTGGAGCGGGAGAATCCCCCAATGCTCAGTATCGTCCTAGCCGAAAACGTGCTCTGGACGCGCGTGGGCAGCACAGTAGTAATGCGGGAGCAGTGCGAACACCTGCTGGCCATGTCAGAGCGGGAGAACATCACCCTCCAGATAGCTCCCACCGCGTACTACCGGGGACTTGAGGGGCCGTTCAATCTGGCAACCCAGCCCAACGGGGATGAACTGCTCCACATGCCAGCCGCCAGAGGCGGCATTACGACGGGCGACCGAGAGGATATCTTGCACATGGTCGGCGCATTCTCGGCATTGCAGGCTCACGCCCTGAGTGTGGACGACTCCCGTGAGTTCCTGCGAAAGGCGGTTGTTCGATGGACCTGATCAAGTGGCGGAAGGCACGCAAGAGCGATGGTCAAGGCGGAGCATGTGTAGAGGTGGCACAGGTTTCCCAGGCAGTGGCCATCCGAGACTCCAAGGACCCCGACGGCCCCAAACTCCTACTCAGCCACGACAACTTCCGCGCCATCCTCAACGACCTCAAGCACTGAGCCTCGCTTCGCCGAGGCGACTGGCCGCGCCCGAATCGTGCTCCGCGTGGTGGTCAGTCTTGGGTTGAGGAGTCGCGGAGTATCTGGCTTAGCTCTTCTGTGTGCTGGTCTGTGAGTTCGGGGCGGCCGTGGTACTGCGCCGGGGTGTTGTGGAAGAGGACCACCTGCCACGTCCCGGCGCGGTTCTGAGCGACCAGGGATTGGACGGCGTTCGCCGCCGGGTTCAATTCCGTCTGACCGGGCGGGACCATCCCGGCGATCGCGCGCAGCAGCACCACCTCGCCGGTCAGGGAGCGCACCTCGCGTATTTTCCACACGTACGCGGCGGTGGGATGGTCCGCGAAGATCGGCGCCAGATGGTCCGCGACCTCCGAGGCGGGTACCTGGCCGCCGTCGAAGCCGACCAGGGCACCGGCCGGGTCGAACAGCGCCGCGTACCCGCGGGCGTCGCGCCGGTTCCATGCGAGGAGCAGCTCTTCGTACAGCGCGGACACCGCCGCTTCGGCGGCCTCCGCGGGTCCGGTCGTCTCGGGCATGCGTCCCAGCATCGCAGCCGGCCACGACATTGCGATGTCCACGAGGAACCGCCGTCCCGCTGCGGCACCCCGATCTCGCGCCGCCGCTGGTGAAGGTGGCACCTCAAGGGACCGGCCGTGCGTGTTGGCCGACCGGCTGTGCCGCCCCTAGAGTCCGGGGCCGGATCATGGGCGAGAGGCGAGAAAGGGGCGGTATGTCGAAGCCCTCGGCGGCGGGACGGACGGGCACGGGGCGGCGGAGCGCGGCGCGATCGGTGGGCATCTGGGGCGTGGTCGGGCTCGGGTCGTACGGGCTTACGCTCACCCTGGTCAGTGACACCTTCTTCTGGTTCGCGATTCCGGGGATGCTCGGGCTGCTCACCGTCGTGGTCATCGCGACGCAGGCGGTGCTGACGCGGGCGCCCGGGAGCGGTGACCTCAGGGTGCTGTTGAAGCGATACGCCGCGATCGTCCTGGTCTCGGCCGTGCTGGTGGCCGTGCCGCTGGTGGTGGACGTCCGGTACGCCTACCCGCTCATAGGCGTGGGGATGCTGGCCTTCCTCGTCGGCGGGAAGGTCCTCGTGGAGCAGAGACGCCGCGGTTAAGAGCCCTGTCCGGGCGCCGTTCCAGGGTTAGGGTTTCGGCGTGCTGGTGGGACGGGACCGCGAGAGGGAACGGGTCGCCGGGCTGCTCGACGGCGCCCGGGCCGGACATAGCGGGACGGTGGTGATCCGGGGCGAGGCGGGCATCGGCAAGACCGCGCTGCTCGACCAGATCGCGTCGGACGCCGGGGACATGCGGCTCGTCCGCGGCGCGGGCATCGAGTCCGAGACCGAGCTGGCGTTCAGCGGGCTGCACCTGATGCTGCACCCCTACGGCGACCGGTTCGCCGGGCTGCCGGCGCAGCAGGCGGCGGCGCTGCGGTCGGCGTTCGGCCTCGCCGAGGGGCCGGCCGGGGACCGCTTCCTGATCGGCGCCGCCACCCTCACCCTGCTGTCCGAGCTGGCGTCGGACCGTCCGCTGCTCTGCCTGGTCGACGACGCGCAGTGGCTCGACGGCGCCTCGCTGGACGCGCTGCTGTTCGCCGCCCGCAGGCTGAGCGCCGACCCGATCTCGATGATCTTCACGGTGCGGGACACGGCGCGCCCCTTCCCCGACCACGGCCTCGACGTCCTACGCCTGGCCGGGCTGGACCGCGCCGCCGCCCGGGACCTGGTGGCCGCGCACGCGCCCGGCCTGACCGTCCCGGTGCGGGAGCGGCTCCTGGACGAGGCGGCCGGGAACCCCCTCGCCCTGATCGAGCTGGCGAACGCCCTCGGGTCGGAGCCGGCCCGGCACGCCGGGCCGCTGCCGGTCGGCGGCCGGGTGCAGGAGACGTTCCGCCGCCAGCTCGCCGCGCTGCCGGACACTGCCCGGTGGCTGCTCCTGGTGGTCGCCGCCGACGGGACCGGCGACCTCGGCGTCGTGCTGCGGGCCGCGAAGTCGCTGGACCTCGGCCCGGCCGATCTGGAGCCCGCGGAGGAGGCCGGGCTCGTCGTCCTCGACGGCGCGGACGTCCGGTTCCGCCATCCGCTCATCCGCGCCGTGACGTACCAGGACGCCGCACACCACCGGCGCCTCGCCGTCCACGACGCCCTGGCCGGGGCCCTCGGCGGCGACGAGCACGCCGACCGCCGCGCCTGGCACCTGGCCGCCGCGGCCACCGGCCCGGACGAGGGCGCCGCGGCCCAGTTGGAACGCGCGGCGGAGCGCGCCGGGCGGCGCGGCGGGACGGCCGCCGTCGCCGCCGCCTACGAGCGCGCGGCGCGGCTCAGCACCGACCCGGAGGGCAAGGCGCGGCGGCTCGTCCACGCCGCGCGGGCCGCCTACGACGCCGGTCGGCCGGACCATGCCACCCGTCTCGCCGCCGAGGCCGCGCACCTCACTCGGCAGGACGCGGTCATCGCCGAGGCCGCGTTCATCCGCGCGCAGGTCGCCTACGAGCGCGTCTCGCCGGCCGCCGACGCCGAACTCGCGCTGGAGGGCGCGGGCCTCATCGCCGGGAGCGACCCCGAGCAGGCGGTGGCGATGCTGACCGAGGCCGTGTGGTCGGCGCGGGACGCCGGCGCGCACGATCTCGTGCGGCGGAGCGTCGAGCTGCTCAGGACGGTGCGGCTCCCGCCGGGCTCGGCGAAGGCCCCGGTGACCGGCGGCCTGATCGCCTACGGGCGGCTGACCGACGGCGCGCCCGAGGCCGTCCCGCCGATGCGCGCGCTGGCCGAGGCCGCGCTGAACGGGCGGGTCGAGGACGTCGTCGAGCGCATCATCGCGGGCTTCATGGGGCTCCTCGTCGCCGAGGACCGCGCCGCGACGGCGCTGCTGGAGGGCATGGCCGCGGACGCCAGGGCCGAGGGCGCGCTCGGCTGGCTCCCGTACATCCTGGAGCCCCTCGCGATCGGGCGGCTGCTGCTCGGCGACCTGCACGGCGCGGACTCGGCGGCGGCGGAGGGCATCTCCCTCGCGGCCGACATCGGCATGGACATGCAGGTCACGGCGCTGAAGTGCATCGCCGTCCGGGTGGAGTCGGATGCGGAGCGCACCCGGGCCGAGGGGCCCGGGCTCCTCCGGCACGCCGACCGCCACCCGACGAACGCCGCGCTGGCCTCTTGGGGCCTTGGGCTTCTGGAGCTCGCAGGCGGTCATGCCGACGCCGCCCTGGGGCACCTGGACGCGGTGTGCTCGGGGCCCGCCCGCCATGATCTGCTGATCCGCGCGATTCCCGACCACGCGGAGGCGGCCGTCCGGGCGGGGCGTCCCGAACTCGCCCGCGCTCACCTGCCCGCGTACGAGGCGTGGGCGGCGGCGACATCGCGCACCGCCATGGTGTCGCGCTGCCGCGCCCTCCTGTCCGGCGGGGACGATGCCGACGAGCACTACCGGACCGCGCTGAGCCTGCACGGCGACCACGCCTACGACGCGGCGCGGACCCGTCTCCTCTACGGGGAATGGCTGCGCCGGAGGCGCCGCCGCACCGAGGCCCGCACGGAACTGGCCGCCGCCGAGGACGCCTTCGCCCGGGTCGGCGCCACCGCCTGGGCCGAGCGCGCCCGCACCGAACTGGAGGTGCTCGGCGACCGTCCCGCCGCCCGCGCCGGGGACTCCGACCCCATGAAACGGCTCACCCCGCAGGAGATGCAGGTCGTGCGGCTCGCCGCCGCGGGCCTCAGCAACCGCGAGATCGCCGCGCAGCTCTACCTGAGCCCCCGCACGGTCGGCCACCACCTCTACAAGGCGTACCCGAAGCTCGGCGTCACCCGCCGCGCGGAACTGGCCCGCCTGGTGCCGGTCACCTGACGCGGGCCGCGCCCCGGCTCAGGGCGTGATGGCGAGTTTGCCGCGGGTGTGGCCGCCGCGGCTGGCGTCGAAGGCGTCGCCCACCCGGTCCAGGGAGAACGTCCCGGCCACCTCGACCGTGAGGGCGCCGCGGTCGACGAGTTCGGCCAGGCGCGCGAGTTCGGCGCCGTCCGGGCGGACCCAGATCCAGTGGCCGCCGTGCTTCTCCACCTCGTTCTCGGTGATGGAGACGTGGCGTCCGCCGGGCCGCAGCACCGACAGCGTGGTGTCGAGCTGGCCCCCGGCGAAGTCGGCGACCGCGGACACGCCGCCGGGCGCGATCCCCCCGACGCGGTCGGCCAGCCCCTCCCCGTAGGCCACCGGCTCCGCGCCGAGTTCCCGCAGGTAGTCGTGGTTCTTCTCGGACGCCGTGCCGATGACTCGGGCGCCCCGGTCGCGCGCGATCTGGACGGCGAGGCTTCCGACACCGCCGGACGCCGCGTGGATGAGCAGCACGTCGTCGGGGCCGATCTCCAGGCGGTCCAGGGCGCGCTGGGCGGTCATCCCGGCGAGCGGCAGGCCGCCCGCCTGGCTCCAGTCGAGGGCGGCGGGCTTGCGCGCAACGTCGTCCGCCGACACGGAGACGTACTCCGCGAACGTCCCGGCGTGGACGACGTCCTTGCGCGCGTAGGACATGACCTCGTCGCCCGGCGCGAACTCGGGCGTGTCTGGGCCGAGGCCGCGCACCACTCCGGCGACGTCCCAGCCGGGGATGACGGGGAACACCGCGTCCATCATCCCGTCCAGGCCGCCGGCCATCACCTTCCAGTCCACCGGGTTGACCCCGGCCGCCCGCACCTCGATCAGCACCTGGCCCGGGCCGACCTTGGGGGCGGGGACGTCACCGACCTTCAGCCGGGAGTTGTCAGGGGCGAACGAGTCATAAGTGACGGCACGCATGCCATCAACCTGCCACCGCCCCCACCGCCTAAACCCGCGGCCGCGGCCTCGGCAGGAACCGCCCATGGCCCGGTCGGTATAGGTCACATGACTTACCCGCGCGGCCCGCCCCCCGCCGGGGACGTCCGGCGGGACCGTTCCGATGGCTCGCGTTTCCGCTTCGACCTGCGCCGTTCCACGCCCGTTCTGCGACCGATGCGGGTCGCGTGTCCGCGGTCCTAGCGTCGAGTCACCTCGAAAACAGACGGAACGGAGCACGACATGCTGCTGGAGAACAAGACGGCGATCATCTACGGCGGCGGCGGCGCGATCGGCGGCGCCATGGCCCGCGGGTTCGCCGCCGAGGGCGCGCGGGTCTTCCTCGCCGGGCGGACGCCCGCCACGCTCGACGCCGTCGCCGACGACATCCGTTCGCGCGGCGGACTCGCCGAGACCGCGCGCGTGGACGCCCTGGACGAGGACGCGGTGAACGGCTGGGTCGACTCCGTCGCGCAGACCGCGGGCGGCGTCGACGTCTCCGTCAACCTCATCTCCCAGGACGCCGTGTTCAAGCCCTTGATCGAGATGCCGGTCGGGGACTTCGCCCGCGCCATGGAGAAGGTGGCCCGGTCGTTCCTGCTCACGTCGCAGGCCGCCGCCCGGCACATGGTCAAGCAGGGGTCCGGCGTGATCCTGCACTTCGGCGGCTCCGACGCCACCAACCGGATGCCCGGCCTCGGGACCGTGCAGGTCGGTTGCGAGATGGTCGAGGCGATGCGCCGCCAGTGGGCGTGCGAGCTGGGGCCGCACTCGGTCCGCGTCCTGACGATGCGCACCGGCGGCATCCCCGAGTCCATGCCCGACGTGCCGGAGATGGACCAGGTGAAGCAGCAGATGGTGGACGCCACCCTCCTCAAGCGCGCCGTGACGCTCACCGACGTCGGCCGGGTGGCCGCGTTCCTGGTCTCCGACCATGCCGCGAGCCTGACCTCGACCCAGATCAACATCAGCGCCGGCGCCCTGGTCGACTGACCCTTCGCCCCGATGGCGATAGGTAGGGCTTTTCCTACGCTTGACATGTAGGGAAAGCCCTACCTATCGTCGGGCTCATGAACATCACGCATGTGCGGATGGTGACCGTGCCGGTCTCCGACCAGGACGCAGCCAAGAGCTTCTACGCCGACGACCTCGGGTTCGAGGTCGTGACGGACCAGACGATGGGGCCGGTCCGCTGGCTCCAGCTCGCCCCCAAGGGCGCGGACACGAACGTGGTCCTGGCGGACCACATGCCCGGCATGGCGCCGGGAAGCGTCCAGGGGCTGATGCTGGAGACGTCCGACCTGGACGCCGACTGCGCGCAGCTGCGCCGCGCCGGGGTGGACGTCGACGGCCCGCAGGACCTGCCGTGGGGGCGCCAGGCCACGCTCACCGACCCGGACGGCAACGGCATCGTCCTGGCCGAGCGCTGACATGAGCGCGGACTTGGGCGCGGACAGGGGCGGCGGGGACGTGTTCGCGGCGCTCGCGAGCCCCGTCCGGCGGGAGCTGACGGCGCTGCTGCTCGACGGGCCGAAGCCGGTGAACGACCTGGCGTCGCACTTCGCGATGAGCCGTCCGAGCGTCTCGGAGCATCTGAAGGTGCTGCGGGACGCCGGGCTGGTCAGCGAGCGGCGCAGCGGCCGGCAGCGGCTCTACCGGCTGGAGGCGGGGCCGCTGCGGGAGCTGTCGGAGTGGCTCGGCCCCTACGAGCGGTTCTGGCGGGAGAGGCTCGCCGATCTGCGCGAACTCCTGGACGAGGACGAACGAACGGGCGAAGGCGAACGAACGGGCCGAGCGGGACGAACGAGCGAGGAGGACGAGTGATGCCACGGGAAGCAGAAGGTGCCATGACCGACGAACGCGCGGCGATCGAGGTGGACGAGTTTCTGCCGCATCCGCCCGGCAAGGTGTGGCGGGCGCTCACCGAGCCGGAGCTGCTGGCCCGCTGGCTGATGCCGAACGACTTCGAGCCCGTCGTCGGCCACCGCTTCACGTTCGCGTCGAAGCCTATCCCGAACGTCGACTTCGACGGGACGATCGAATGCCGCGTCCTCGACATCGAGGAGGAGCGCCTGCTGCGGATCAGCTGGGGCGGCGGCGGGCTCGACACGACGGTGACCTGGCGGCTCGTCCCCGAGGGGCGCGGCACCCGCCTGTTCATCGAGCACGCGGGGTTCGACCTCGACGACCCCGTCAACGAGTTCGCCTTCCGCGGCATGGGGAGCGGATGGCGCACGAACGTCATCCGCTCCCTCCTGCGCACGCTCAGCGAAACCGAGTGACCTTCCGGGGCCCGCCCCTCGGCCCCCATGCCGCCGCAGGCGCCGGATCAGCCGACCGGCTCCAGGGGCTGCTCGGGGTCGAGGGGCGGGTTTCCGGGCTGGTCGGCGAACTGGGTGCGGTAGAGGTCGGCATAGCGGCCGCCGACGTCGAGAAGCTCCTCGTGGGTTCCCCGCTCGACGATGCGGCCCTCCTCCACGACGAGGATCACGTCCGCGGCGCGGACGGTGCTGAGCCGGTGGGCGATGACGACCGCCGTGCGGCCGTCGAGGGCCTCGGTCAGCGCCTCCTGGACGGCGGCCTCGGACGTGGAGTCGAGGTGGGCGGTGGCCTCGTCCAGGATGACCACGCGCTGCCGGGCGAGGAGGAGGCGGGCGATGGTGAGGCGCTGGCGCTCGCCGCCGGAGAGCCGGTAGCCGCGTTCCCCGACGATGGTGTCGAGCCCGTCCGGAAGGCCCCTGATGAGGGTCTCCAGGCGGGCGCGGCGCAGGACGTCCCACAGGTCGTCCTCGGTGGCCTCGGGCCGGGCGAGCAGGAGGTTGTCGCGGATCGACTCGTGGAACAGGTGGCCGTCCTGCGTGACCATGCCGAGCGTGTCGCGGATGCTCTGGAAGGTGAGGTCGCGGACGTCGACGCCGCCGAGGCGGACCGCGCCTGAGTCGACGTCGTACAGCCGCGGGACGAGCTGGGCGATCGTCGACTTGCCGGCGCCGGACGAGCCGACCAGCGCGACCATCTGGCCGGGCTCGGCGCGGAACGACACGTCGTGCAGGACGTCGACGCCGCCGCGGGTGTCGAGGGTGGCGACCTCTTCGAGCGACGCCAGGGACACCTTGTCGGCGGACGGATAGGCGAAGCGGACGCCGTCGAACTCGACCGAGACGGGGCCGTCGGGAACGGCGCGGGCCTCCGGCCGCTCCGCGACGAGCGGCTTGAGGTCGAGGACCTCGAAGACCCGCTCGAAGCTGACGAGGGCGCTCATCACCTCGACGCGGGCGCTGGCGAGCGCGGTCAGCGGCGCGTAGAGGCGGGTGAGGAGCAGCGCGAGCGCGACGACCGCGCCGGCGTCGAGGTGGCCGCGCAGGGAGAAGTAGCCGCCGAGCCCGTAGACGAGCGCGAGCGCCAGGGCGGACACCATGGTGAGCGCCGTGATGAAGACGTGCTGCACCATCGCGGTGCGGACGCCGATGTCGCGGACGCGGCGGGCGCGGGCGGCGAACTCGGCGGACTCGCGCGACGGGCGGCCGAACAGCTTCACCAGCGTCGCCCCCGGCGCCGAGAAGCGCTCGGTCATCTGCGTGCTCATCGCGGCGTCGTGCGCCGCGGCCTCGCGTTCGAGCCGCGCCAGGCGGCTGCCCATGCGGCGGGCCGGGAGGACGAAGACGGGCAGCAGCACCAGCGCCAGCAGGGTGATCTGCCACGACAGGCGGACCATCACGGCGAACGTCAGCAGGACCATCACCAGGTTGCTGACGACCCCGGAGAGGGTGTCGCTGAACGCGCGCTGAGCACCGATGACGTCGTTGTTCAGGCGGCTGACCAGGGCGCCGGTGCGGGTGCGGGTGAAGAAGGCCACCGGCATGCGCTGGACGTGGTCGAACACCGAGGTGCGCAGGTCGAGGATCAGCCCCTCCCCGATGCGGGCCGACAGCCACCGGTTGGCGAGGCCGAGGCCGCCCTCGGCCAGCGCGAGGAACGCGATCAGGACGGCGAGCCAGACGACCGTGGACGGCGCGGCCTGCTCGACGATGGCGTTGACGACCTGCCCGGCCAGCACGGGCGTCGCGACCGCGAGGACGGCCATCACCACGCTGAACCCGAGGAACACGGCCAGCGGCCGCCGGTGCGGGCGGGCGAACCGCCCGATGCGGCGCAGCGTCGCCTTCGAGAAAGGCCGGCTGTCGCGCGCGTTCATCGCGTGGTGCAACGACATCCACGCCGTGACTTCCATGTCCATGACGAACCCCGTGCTCGGTAGGCGATGATCGTTATCTGGAAGAGAGCATGCGACCTCAATGAAGGTTGAGGTCAAGTCGCCGCCTGTGCCAAGGGTCGCGCGGGGGTACGACATTTTCGAAGGGACGCGGCACGTGGACATCGGCAGGCTCCGGACCGACACCCCCGGCTGCGCAAGGGTGGCCCATCTCAACAACGCCGGCGCCGCGCTCCCGCCGCGCCCGGTGATCGACGCCGTCGCGGAGCACTTCACGCTGGAGAGCACGATCGGCGGGTACGAGGCGGCGGAGGCCAACGCGGCCGCCGTCGAGCGGTTCTACGGCGCGACGGCCGGGCTGATCGGCGCGCGCCCGGACGAGATCGCCTACGTGGAGAACGCCACCCGGGCCTGGGACATGGCGTTCTACGCGGTCCCCTTCGCCGAGGGCGACCGCATCCTCACCACGACGAGCGAGTACTCCAGCAACGCCATCGCCTACCAGCAGGTGGCGGCGGCCAGGAACCTGAGCGTCGAGGTCCTCCCGGACGAGGCCGACGGGACCCTCGCCCTGGACGCGCTGGAGGCCGAACTCGTCAAGGGCGGCGTCCGGCTGGTGTCGCTGAACCACGTCCCCACCCACAACGGGCTGGTCAACCCGGTCGCCGAGGTCGGGCGGCTGTGCCGGGAGCACGGCGTCCTCTTCCTGCTGGACGCGTGCCAGTCGGTGGGCCAGCTCGCCGTGGACGTCGGTGAGATCGGCTGCGACGTGCTGTCGGCGACGGGCCGCAAGTTCCTGCGCGGCCCCCGCGGAACCGGGTTCCTGTACGTGCGGCGGGAGGTCGTCCAGACGCTGGAGCCGCCGTTCCTCGACCTGCAAGCGGCCGACTGGAAGGCCCCGGACGGCTACGAGACGCGCGGCGACGCCCGCCGCTTCGAGACGTGGGAGCGGTACGTCGCCGGCCAGATCGGGCTGGGCGTCGCCGCCGACTACGCGGCCGCCCTCGGAATCGCGGCGATCGAGGACCGCGTGACCGGACTCGCGACCGGGCTGCGCGCCGCGCTCACCGAGCGGCCCGGGACGACCGTCCTCGACAAGGGCGCCCGCCCGTCCGGCATCGTCACGTTCACCGTGGACGGCCACGACCCCACGGAGATCAAGGACGCCGCCAGGGAAGTGGACGTCAACATCAACGTCACGAACCCGGTCTCACACGGATACGACCCGCATGCCGCCCCGGCGGCCGTGCGGGCCTCCGTGCACTACTACAACACCGAAGAGGAACTGGACCGCCTGCTGTCGGTCCTGCCCTGACGGGGACGGGCGCGCCCGGCGGC
Organism: Actinomadura sp. 7K534; assembly: GCF_004348575.1. Lineage (NCBI taxonomy): Bacteria > Bacillati > Actinomycetota > Actinomycetes > Streptosporangiales > Thermomonosporaceae > Actinomadura > Actinomadura sp. 7K534. The sequence goes on along the minus strand of NZ_SMKB01000119.1, from coordinate 1,029 downwards.
CGGGGACGGGGAATCACGGGAGCCGCCGGACGCGCCCTGGATCGGGGGTGAGTCGGATCGGCCGCCGCCGCGGATCAGGTGTTCGGACGGGCCGCGCTGATGTCGGCGAGCGCGGATACCTCGTCCTTCTCCATCGCCAGGTCGCCGATCGTCACGATGCCCACCGGACGGCCGTCCTCGATCACCGGCAGCCGGCGCACGGCCCGCTCCCGCATGATCTGCGCGGCCTTGTCGAGCGAGTCGTCCGGCCCGACGGTCGCGGTCGCGGTGCTCGCGATCCCGCCGATCTTCTGCTGCTTCGGGTCGCCGCCGGCGGCGAGTCCGCGGATCACCAGGTCGCGGTCGGTGACGAGCCCCATGAGGTCGTCCCCCTCGGCCACCAGGACGGCGCCGATGTCCTCGTCGCGCATCGCGCGGGCCACGGTCACGATGTCCAGCTCCGGGGACACCGACGTCGGGGAACCGGTCATGATGTCGCGGATCTTCGTTGCCATGTGCTGCTCACTCCTTGAGCCTCGTGGGTCGTCGCTCGGGCCCGGGATGAGTCGGCACCTACCCGACAGGAATGACCTCACTCATCGGCCGCCCGCGAGTGGTCCTGCGACCCGCGCGCCGATTGCCGATCCGCGCGAACCTTCTCGATAAACTGCGCATCCTTCACTATGACGGGGGCCGTCGGGGGAGACCGCTCCGGTCGCCTGGGGGCACCGGCCGAGGAGGGGCATGCCGTGGACGACGCCAAGCGGGAGCGGGAGCCGTCGGCGTCCGGCAGCGGGGACGAGCGCGAGTCCGCCCGCACCGCCACCACCGAGTTCCGCATCCCGGCGAAGGTCGACCTGACCCGACCGGACATCCCCGTCCGGCGTCCCGCCAAGGCGGCGGCCGAGGCGGCGGAGGAAGAACCGCCCGAAGACCGCGCGGAGGACGAGGCCGCCACCGAAGACGCCCCCGCCGAACCAGAGACTGAACCCGAAGAGGCCAAGCCCGAAGAGGCCGAGGCCCAGGAGGTCCCCGCCGAGCCCGCTCCCC
>NZ_SMKB01000118.1:0-22555 GCF_004348575.1 Actinomadura sp. 7K534 | reverse complement strand
ACCCCCCACACCCCCCGGAACGACATCGGTGATCGCCCGGAGAACGAGTACCGGGAGGAGGACCTGCGATGACGCCGTCCTACGCGTCCGGCGTCTCGGCCGCCCCGCTGCTGGGCGACACGATCGGCGCGAACCTCGACCGGACGGTCGCCGCGTTCCCCGAACGCGACGCGCTCGTCGAGAGGGCCACGGGCCGCCGCTGGACCTACGAGCGGTTCGCCGACGACGTGGCCGCCGTCGCGCTCGGCCTGCGCGGCCTCGGCGTCGGCAAGGGAGACCGCGTCGGGATCTGGGCGCCGAACTGCGCCGAGTGGACGCTGGTGCAGTACGCCACCGCCAAGCTCGGCGCGATCCTCGTCAACATCAACCCCGCGTACCGCGTCCACGAGCTGGAGTTCGTCCTCAACCAGGCGGGCATCCGGACGCTGGTGGCGGCCAAGGCGTTCAAGACGTCGGACTACGCGGCGATGATCGAAGAGGTCCGGCCGAAGTGCCCCGCGCTCCAGGACGTCGTGCTGATCGGCGGCCCGGAGTGGGACGCGCTCGTGGACGAGGGCCGGGCGGGCGATGCGTCCGACCTCACCGAGATCGGCCTCACGCTCAGTGCCGACGACCCGATCAACATCCAGTACACGTCCGGGACGACGGGCTTCCCCAAGGGCGCGACGCTGTCGCACCACAACATCCTCAACAACGGCTACTTCGTCGGCGAGCTCTGCGGCTACGACGAAGAGGACCGCGTGTGCGTCCCCGTCCCCTTCTACCACTGCTTCGGCATGGTCATGGGGAACCTGGCGGCCACCAGCCACGGCGCCTGCGTCGTGATTCCAGCGCCGGCGTTCGACCCGCAGGCGACGCTGGCGGCGGTCGCGGCCGAACGGTGCACGTCGCTGTACGGGGTGCCGACGATGTTCATCGCGGTCCTGGCCGAGCCGTCGCTGGACGAGCTGGACCTGTCCGCCCTCCGCACCGGCATCATGGCCGGGTCGCCGTGCCCGGTCGAGGTGATGAAGCAGGTCATCGAGCGGCTCGGGATGGCCGAGGTCGGGATCTGCTACGGCATGACTGAGACGTCGCCGGTGTCGACGCAGACCCGCGCGGGCGACTCCCTCGACCGGCGCGTGTCGACGGTCGGGACCGTGCACCCGCACCTGGAGATCAAGGTCGTCGACCCGGCGACCGGGGTCACGGTCCCGCGCGGCGAGCCGGGCGAGTTCTGCACGCGCGGCTACTCGGTGATGCTCGGCTACTGGGAGGAACCGGACAGGACGGCGGAGGCGATCGACGCGGCCCGCTGGATGCACACCGGGGACCTCGCGGTGATGGACGACGACGGCTACGTCACCATCACCGGCCGCATCAAGGACATGGTCATCCGGGGCGGCGAGAACATCTACCCGCGCGAGATCGAGGAGTTCCTCTACACCCATCCCGACATCGTGGACGCGCAGGTCATCGGCGTCCCCGACGAGAAGTACGGCGAGGAGCTCATGGCGTGGGTGCGGCTGCGCGAGGGCGCGCCGGGCCTCACCGCCGGGGAGCTGCGCGCGTTCTGCGAGGGCAGGCTCGCCCACTTCAAGATCCCCCGCTACGTGCACGTCGTGGACGAGTTCCCCATGACGGTCACCGGCAAGGTCCGCAAGGTGCAGATGCGCGACGAGGCCGCCGCCATCCTGGGCCTGCCGGAGCGGCCGGAGACCGGCCGCCCCTGACAAGGGCGGAATTCCGGGCTCCGGCCCTTTCGTGCCGGGTCCCGGGCGGGGCATCCTCGGACCATGGGTGCGCCTACTCCGCGGGGCCGTCCCCCCGAGATGCCGCGCGACGACGCGGGTTCCGTCCGGTCGGCGGTGCTGGCGCTGCAGCGCACGACCGGCCTCCCCGTGGTGTTCGGCGGCGCCGTGCTCGGGGGCGCCGTGCCCGGCGGCGGGCAGGACCGGCTGCGCATCACCGAGCTGGTCGGCAACACCACCGACTCGCTGAGCGGCCTCGTCGTGCACAGCGGCAGCGGCCTCGGCGGCAAGGCGATGGCGATGGGGCGCCCCGTCTGGGTGAGCAACTACCCGTGCTCGGCGTCGATCAGCCACGACTACGACAAGCCCGTCGGCCGGGAGGGGCTGCTGTCGATCGTCGCGGTGCCGGTCGTCGTCCGGCGGCGGGTCCGCGGCGTCCTCTACGGGGCGCTGCGCGAGCCCCTGTCGCTCGCCGACCGCGTCGTCGGCGCCGCCGTCGGCGCCGCCCGCGACCTCGAACAGGACCTCGCCGTCCGGGACCGGGCGGACGAGGCCCTCGCCCGCGCCCGGCCGGGCACGTCCACGGCCCGGTGGGAGGAGGTCAGGGCCGTCCACGCGGAGCTGCGCGCGCTGGCGGAGGAGGTCGCGGACGTTTCGACGCGCGACCGGCTGCGCGAGGCGTCGCTGCGGCTGGCCGCCGCCGGGCCGGCCGAGCCGGACGCCTCCCCGCGCCCCGCGCTGTCGCCCCGCGAGCTGGACGTCCTGTCGTACGTCGCGATCGGCTGCACCAACGCGGAGGCCGCCGGACGCCTCGGCCTGCTCCCGGAGACCGTGAAGAGCTACCTGCGCTCGGCGATGCGCAAGCTGGACAGCCACACCCGCCTGGAAGCGGTGACGACCGCCCGCCGAGCGGGCCTCCTGCCTTGAGCAGGGAGGGCCTATAGGAACCGCGGGGCCGCGCGGCTCTTTCCTGTGGTGACCATGGCCGGCGACGGGGTCAGCGTGGCAATTGGTGGGACGGTGTCCAGCACAGATCGGCCCCCGTGGCGCACTGCCTGGACGGATCGGTCACCAAGCGCCGGCTGCGCCGGGCCGTGGTCGCACGGGCGTCCCGGCTCTTTCCGGCCTGGGACGTCCGGCCCTCGATTTCGCACTGGAAACCGTAACACCTCTGCGAACAGAGTTGTTCGTGGTAAATGGATTTCCGCGCACCGCCCGGGCCCGTTGGTAGCTTGTCGGCGTGGACTCCGACGGCTTCACCTCGCTGCCGCGCGGGCGCCATAAGCTGACCCGCGAGCAGGTCGCGGCGTCGCAGCGCGAGCGCCTGCTCCAGGGCATGACGCAGGCGGTCGGGGAGAAGGGGTACGCCCGGACCTCCGTCGCCGACGTGCTGAAGCGGGCGCGCGTGTCCCGCGAGACGTTCTACGAGAACTTCACCGACAAGCAGGCGTGCTTCCTCGCGGCCTACGAGGCATCGGCGGAGCGGTACCTGCGGGTCGTCAACGACGCGCTCGCCGCCCACGACGCACCGGTGATGGCCCGGCTGGAGGGTGCGCTGCGCGACTACCTGCGGGAACTGGCCGCCGACGCGGGCGCGGCCCGCACGTTCCTGCTGGAGATCTACGCGGTGGGCCCGGCGGCGACGGCGCTGCGGTACCGGGTGCAGGACGGCTTCATCGAGGTCATCGACGGGCTGCTGGCGGAGGACGAGCGGTTCCGCGCGCTGCCCGACCCCGCGTTCGCGGTCCGGATGCTCGTCGGCGGGATCGCGTCGCTGGTGACCGGGCAGGTCGCGATGGGCCGGCACGCCACGCTCCCCCGGCTGTGCGGGCCGATCGTGGCGCACGTGAAGTCGCTGCTCGGTCAGAACCACGTCCGGACGTAGTCCACGACGGCGGGGCGCTCGGCGCCGGCGTCGTCCAGGACGGGGATCAGCGTCCACTTGTCGAGCGCCGTGCACGGGTGCGAGAGCCCGAGCCGGACCACGTCGCCGACCTCGGCGGAGCCGTCCAGCATGTAGGCGTGCTGGTCGTTGAGCGCGGTGATCCGGGCGCCTTCCACGGGTCCGGCGCCCCTCCCCCGGACGAACTGCGGCTCGGGCAGGCCCGCGTCGAACGGCAGGTCGCGGCGGCCCGCGTCCAGGATCGCGAGCGCCGGCTCCGGGCGGGACGCGACCCGCGCCCACGCGTGCATCGCCGACCGCAGCCGCGACCCGGCGCCGCCCGTGCCCCGCGCGAACGGCGAGATGCCCCGGTAGAAGCCGTCGTCGTGGACGATGTACGCGCCCGACCGCAGCACGACCCGGCCCGCGAGCCCGCCGAGGACCTCCGCGACCTGGTCGAAGAACGAACTGCCGCCCGCCGAGACGACCGGCTCGGCGACCTCGTGGTCCAGCCCGCCGTGCAGGTTCGCGAGCCGCCGCAGGTAGGCGTGCACGGTGCGGCGCCCCTCGTCGGACGCGTCCCGCGCGAGGGCGCCCTCGTATCCGGCGGTCCCGGCGAGCCGGAGGGTCGGGGCGCGGCGGACGGCGTCGGCGACCCGCCGCGCGTCGCCGTCGTCGCGGACGCCCGTGCGCCCGTTCGGGCCGCCGAGCTCGACGCACACGTCGACCTGGCGCTGCCCGCGGGAGAGCCGGAGCGCCTCGTCCATCAGCTCGACCCCGCGCACTGAGTCGACCCAGCACAGGAACTCGAACCCGGGGTTCAGCTCCAGCTCGGCGGCCAGCCAGGCCAGCCCGGCGGGGTCGAGGAAGGTGTTGGCGAGCACGACCCGGCGGACGCCGAACGCGCGGGCGACGCGGAGCTGCGGCAGGTTCGCGATCGTGATGCCCCAGGCGCCGGCGTCCAGCTGCGCCCGCCACAGCGCCGGGGCCATCGTGGTCTTGCCGTGCGGGGCGAGGTCGAGCCCGGCCGCCGCGGCCCACTCCGCCATGACCCGGACGTTGTGCGCGAGGGCGCCCGCGTCCAGGGTGAGCAGCGGCGTCCCGAAGTCGTCCAGCGGCAGCCGCGCGCGGCGGGCCTCGGCGACCGTCATGCCGTGCGCCGACACCGGGATCGCCTTGAACCGCCAGTCGAGCCGCTCCTCGCCGAGCGCGTCCACCGCCGTGCCGTCGATACCCACTCACGACCTCCCGCAAGGTCCGCCGGATCGAGATCCCATAGCAACCTTCTACCCCCCTAAAACCCCGATAGCGTTGGGCATGTGGAGGTTGATGTGGCAGGTGGGCCATCTCGCCGCAAAGCTCTCTGGCTGCTGGGTGCGTGCGCCGGCCTCACCGCGCTCGGAGCGGACGCCGCCCGCCCGCGCGGCGGATCCGAGGCCGCGGCGGCGCAGACCACCGCCCGCGCCCGGCCGGCGGCGACGCCGTCCCCGACTCCGACGCCGAAACCGACCCCCCGTCCCGCCGCGTGGACGCAGGGGAAGCTGACCGCGCTGGAGAAGCCCGTCAAAGAGCTGTCGCAGCTGGCTCCGCCGCCGCCGGCGAAGTCGATCGCGCTGACCCTCGACGACGGCCCGCACCCGAAGTGGACGCCGCGGATCCTCGACCTGCTGGCCGAGGAGCAGGTCCACGCGACGTTCTTCATCGTCGGCGCGCAGGTGAAGGAGCATCCGAAGCTGGCCCGCCGCATCGCCGACGCCGGGCACCAGATCTGCAACCACACCGAGACGCACCCGATGTCGATCGCGAGCCTGTCCGGGAAGCGGGTCCGCAAGGAGATCGGCGACGCGCACGACCGGATCGCCGACGCCACCGGGGTCGTCCCGCAGTTCTTCCGGTCGCCGGGCGGCGCCTGGTCGAAGACCGTCCTGGAAGTGACCGCCGAGAAGGGCATGCTGCCGATCGACTGGGCCGTCGACCCGCGCGACTGGGCGCGGCCGGGCGCCGGGCGCATCCGCAAGGCGCTGCTCAAGGGCAAGGACGGCGAGATACTCCTGTGCCACGACGGCGGCGGCGACCGCTCCCAGACGCTGAAGGCGCTGGAAGACGTCATCCCGAAGCTGAAGAAGCGCGGCCTGACGTTCGTGGCCCTCTGACGCCGCTACTCCCGCGGGCGTAGCGGCGGAGCCCTCCGGCGGATGACGACTCGGCCCGGACCCGCACCGGACGATCCCGGTATCGATCCTCCGGAGCCAAGGAGTGCAGTCATGCGCAGGAACCCCCTCAACACGCCCACCCTGATCACGGTCACCGGGCTCGTCACCGGGGCCGTCGGCCTGCTGATCCAGAAGGTCGCCGGGGTGGACATGCCGCCCGTGCCGCCCGGCCTGGTCATCCTGCTGGTCGTCGCCGCGCTGATCGTCATGACGCGGTGGCGCTGGGTGCTGGTGCTCGCCGTCCTGGGCGGGCTGGCGGAGCTGCCCGGCGCGGTGGGCAGCGCGCTCGACGCCGACGCGTTCGGCGAGATCGCCGGGGCGGCGGTCCGGACGGGCGGCGCCGCCGTGGCCCTGGTCGCGGGTGTCGTGGCGCTGGTGACGGCCATTCGCAGCCGCGGCCGCGATGCGGAGCCGGCGGCGCGATGACCCCGGCCCGCGGTCCCACCGGCCCGCCCGTCCCGGCCTCGCGGCCGCGGACGGGCGGGCCGCGTCGCGGGCCTGGGTGCACCTAACTACACCCCCGCTTCGGGTTGGGGGCACACTGTGCTCGTGGGTTCTTCCCAGAAGACTGGGACTCCAGACGGCAAGAGACCCGCGGAGGACCCGGTGGACGCTGAACTGTTGAGAGAGACACGGCTGCAACGGCACATCAGGACGCCGTGGCGCGGCGCCAAGCTCGGGCTGCTCGCCTTCCCCGCGATGTTCGTCGGCCTGTGGTTCATCACGGTCATCTCGATGATCACGAGCCTGATCGGGGTGCTCCTCTTCCCGTCCGCGGTGACGCTGCTGCGCAACCAGACCGACGTGTACCGCGATCTGATCGGCCGCTGGACCGGCGTCCGGATCGCGCGGCCCTACCTGCCCGAGCCCGCGGACGAGCCAGGTGCCCAGGGCATGCTCAAGCGGTTCGTCTCGCGGTTCACCGACCCCGCGACCTGGCGCGACTACCTGTGGGTGCTCGCCGACCCGGTCGTCGTGATGTTCACCGCGGCGCTGCCCGCGCTCCTCATCGTGTACGGGCTCTGGGGCTTCGCCCTCGCGGCGTTCGCCGGCGGGGTGATCGCCGGCTACGGCGGCCAGGAGTGGTACGGGTGGGTCCACGTCCAGCCCGGCTACGAGAGCGACGGCGGGCTCCTGGCGACCACGGTCGTCCTCGGGGCCGTCTTCACCGCGACCGGGTTCGCCATCGCGCCGAAGATGATGACCGTGTACGGGCGCTGGGGCAGGCTGCTGCTCGGCCCGACCAGGAAGTCGGAGCTCGCCCTGCGCGTCCGGCACCTCACCGAGACCCGCACGGAGGCCGTGGACGCGTCCGCCGCCGAGCTGCGCCGCATCGAGCGCGACCTGCACGACGGCGCGCAGGCCCGGCTCGTCGCGATGGGCATGAGCCTCGGCGCGATCGAGCACCTGCTCGACAAGGACCCCGAGAAGGCCCGGATCCTGCTGGCCGAGACCCGCGCGTCGTCGGCGAAGGCGCTGCACGAGCTGCGCGACCTCGTCCGCGGCATCCACCCGCCGGTGCTCGCCGACCGCGGCATCGGCGACGCCGTCAAGGCCCTCGCGCTCGACCACCCGCTGCGCGTCGAGGTGACCGCCGACCTGCCCGCGCGGCCGGACGCGCCGGTCGAGTCCGCCGCCTACTTCGCGGTCTCGGAGATCCTCACCAACGCCGCCAAGCACTCCGGCGCGGCCCGCGTCTGGATCGACCTGCGGTACGAGCACGGCATGCTGCGGATCACCGTCACCGACGACGGCCGCGGCGGCGCGACGCTGGACGGCGGCACGGGGCTGCGCGGGATCGAGCGCCGGATCGGTACATTCGACGGGGTGCTCGCCCTGAGCTCGCCGCCGGGCGGCCCGACGATCGTGACCCTGGAGCTGCCTTGCGCGTTGTCCTCGCCGAAGACCTCGCCCTCCTGAGGGAGGGCCTGGTCAGCCTCCTCGAATCGCACGACTTCGAGATCGCGGCCGCCGTCGACAACGGCCCCTCGCTCCTGAAGGCACTGCTCGACCACCGCCCGGACGTGGCGGTGGTCGACGTGCGCCTGCCGCCGTCCTTCACCGACGAGGGGCTGCAGGCGGCGCTGGAGGCGCGCCGGCAGGTCCCCGGCCTGCCGGTCCTGGTGCTGTCGCAGTACGTGGAGCAGCTCTACGCGCGGGAGCTGCTCGCCGACGGCACCGGCGCCATCGGGTACCTGCTGAAGGACCGGGTGTTCGACGCGGCGCAATTCGTGGACGCGGTCCGCCGGGTCGCGGCGGGCGGCACCGCGATGGACCCCGAGGTGATCTCCCGGCTGGTCGCCAGCGGTACCCGCGGCACCCCGCTGAGCCGGCTCACCCCGCGCGAGACGGAGGTGCTGGAGCTGATGGCGCAGGGACGCTCCAACGCCGCGATCGCGGAACGGCTCGTCGTCACCGAACGGGCCGTGACCAAGCACACCGCGAACATCTTCGCCAAGCTCGACCTGCCGGTCACCGGGGACGACAACCGCCGCGTGCTGGCCGTTCTCGCCTACCTCAACCGCTGACCGGCCCCCCCGCACGCTTCCTTTTACGACATATCGGTCTATCCGGGCAGCGCCGGGTGGATTATGTTTGCTCGGCGATGGCGCCGGGAGGGCACGATGACGGTGGTTCTGGTCCTGCTCTGCTTGGCGATCGCCGGGCGGGAGCTGTATCTGGCGTTCGAGCGCAAGCGCTCGCCGGGCGCGCCCGAGATCGCCGACATCCGCACCCAGCTCCGCGCGCTGAAGGGCACGCGCGACGAGCTGGAGGGCTTCCGCGCGGCCCAGCGGGAGCGGCTGGACGCGCTCGCCCGCGAGCAGGACCGCGACCGCGAGGCGCTGGACGGGGCCGACGCCCGGATCCGGTCCCTGATCGCGCAGATCAACGAGCGGATGGTGCCGGACGTCAACGACCGGCTGAACCGCCAGCGGGAGGCCGCCGACCTGCAGCGCGAGACCGTGCAGCGGCTGGCCGCCGAGGTCGCCGGGATCCGCGCGCACCTGGTGGGGCGGCTCGACCGGGCCGTCGCCGCGTCCCTCGGCGCCGGGCCCGCCGACGTCGTCGCCGGGTCCCTCACCGCGCGGCCGCCCGCCGGGCGGCACGGCCTGACCGGCCCGTACGAGCAGTTCGCCGAGCGGCACGGGCTGAACGTGGAGCTGACCGACGGAGACCGCTACTACCTGTCGGGCCGCAGCCCGCGCGCCCTCGAACACGACTTCCTCGAACTGGTGCAGGGGCTGTGCGCGGACTGCGCCGTCTCGTTCGAGAAGGTCCGGCCCCTGCTGGAGGCCCTCCGGGACACCGGCCGCGGCACGGCCCGGCTCGGGCCGCTCCTGGTCGTCCGGACGCCGGAGTCGCTGGTGTGCGGGGTGCTGCCGCTCGCCGACCTGCTCCGCCCCGAGAGCGCGCACAGCCTGGACGACCCGGAGAACGGGGCGCGGCGCCTGCGGCAGCTCCCCGAGGGCCGCGTCTGCGACCTGACCGCCTTCGCCGGCCAGGCCCCGTCCGGGTGAGCTGTCAGAGTGAGCCCAGCCGGTGAGAAACGCCCTTAGGGACGGGGTGTGCCGGTCCAAGGGAAGTGTGGGGCGCGGCGTTCGAGGAACGCGGCGATGCCCTCCACGTGCTCACCGCAGGCCGCCATCTCGTCCAGCCACCGCCGGGTCTCCTCCTCGACCGGGCCGCCGGCGGTGATGGCGTCCACGATGCCCTTGGTCGCCTGCTGCGTGAGCAGCGACCGGGACGCGAGCGTCTCGGCGAACTCGGCGACCCGCTTGCGGAGGCCGTCCCCCGGGACGACCTCGTCCAGCAGCCCTATGCGCAGCGCGTCCCCGGCGCCGATGAGGTCCGCCGAGTACAGCAGGTACTTCGCGGCGGACGGGCCGACCAGCCGGACGAGGCGGGTCGTCGCCCCCGCCGGGTAGACGAGGCCGAGCTTCGCCGGGGTGATCCCGAACCGGGCGTCCGCCGCCGCGAACCGCAGGTCGCAGGCCGCCGCGAGCTGGCAGCCGCCGCCGACGCAGTACCCCTCGATCGCCGCGAGGGTCGGCTTCGGGAACGCGGCGAGGGCCCGCTCGGCGACCGACGACAGGTGCGAGTCGTCGTCGCGGTGGATGTCGGACAGCTCGGAGATGTCGGCGCCCGCGCTGAAGTTCCCGCCCGCGCCGGTCAGCACCACGACCCGCACGGCCCGGTTCGCGGCGAGGTCGTCCAGCAGGCCGGGCAGCGACCGCCACATGTCCGCCGACATGGCGTTGCGCTTCTCCGGCCGGTCGATCACGACCGTGCCGACACCCTCGGCGACCTCGGCGTGCAGCCCGGCGACCATCGTCCCCCCTATGCTTCGACGCGGCTCATCGTACGAAGCCGTGCCCGCCGGACGGGCCGCGGGGTCCGGGCACCCGGTCCGGGCACCCGTCCGAACCCGGCGGCCGGAAGGGGAGTCAGACGGTTGACGCCACGAGCCGGCAATGATCGCCGGGACGGGTCCGCGCCGGGGGCGGCGCGCCCGCCCGCCACAGGGGGACCCTCCGCCATGAAGTTTCCACCGACCTCCGGGAATGCCAAAACGTCCCGGAGTGCTGTACTGTCGAGACAGCGCCTTCGAGTTGCCGCGGTTCGCGGAGAGGGCGCTTCTTCCCCGCCCGGGTCATCTGAGAGCCCGGTGACTTTCCCGGTTCGGTGCGCACGGGACGGCGTCCTGGACCGCCGCACGAGGGAGTCGACGTCAGCCCGGTGAACGGAGCTGCATTTCTCACATCTCACTCGCGTACACGACGCGGATTCCGCCGCCGTACGCGGAATTCGACCCCGGGCCGCGCGGAGCGTTCCGCACCGGCCTGAGAAGGGACCCACATGTCCGCTTCCACCCTCACCACCGAACGACCCCCCGCCGAGCGCCGCGGTGAACGCAAGCCGCAGGCGCACGGCGTGGCCGCGCAGGGCGCCCGCAAAGGCGGGCGCCAGGGACGGCGTCCCGCCGACGACGGGCCCGCCGTGCCCTTCCACGGCATCCTCGCCGTCCAGGACAAGCACGCGTTCGTCCGCACCTCCGGCTACCACACCGGCCCGGACGACGTGCACGTCTCGCTAGCGCAGGTCAAGGCCAACAACCTGCGCCCCGGCGACGCCGTCGCCGGAACCGCGCGGCCGCCGAAGACCAGCCGCGACAAGTTCGCCTCCCTCGCCCACGTCGAGACCGTGAACGGGGTGCCGCCCGCCGAGGCGGCGCACCGCCCCGAGTTCGCCAAGCTGACCCCCCTGTTCCCCGACGAGCGGCTGCGCCTCGACACCGGCCCGCTGGCCACCCGCGTCATCGACCTGATCGCGCCGATCGGCAAGGGCCAGCGCGGGCTCATCGTGTCGCCCCCCAAGGTCGGCAAGACGATGGTCATGCAGGCCGTCGCCAACGCCATCGCGCAGAACAACCCCGAAGTGCACCTCATGGTCGTGCTCGTCGACGAGCGCCCCGAAGAGGTCACCGACATGGAGCGGTCGATCCGCGGCGAGGTCGTCCACTCGACGTTCGACCGCCCGGCGCAGGAGCACACCGCCCTCGCCGAGTTGGCCGTCGAGCGCGCCAAGCGCCTCGTCGAGCAGGGCCACGACGTGGTCATGCTGCTCGACTCGATCACCCGGCTCGGCCGCGCCTACAACCTGGCGGCCCCGTCCAGCAGCCGAATCCTGGCGGGCGGTGTCGCGACGACCGCGATCTACCCGCCCAAGAAGTTCTTCGGCGCCGCCCGCAACATCGAGAACGGCGGTTCGCTGACGATCCTCGCCACCGCGCTGGTCGAGACCGGCTCCCGCATGGACGACGTGTTCTTCGAGGAGTACAAGGGCACCGGCAACATGGAGCTGAAGCTCGACCGCGGCCTCGCCGACCGCCGCGTCTTCCCCGCCGTCGACATCGAGGCGTCCGGCACCCGCCGCGACGAGCTGCTCATGTCCCCCGAGGAGCTCGCGCTCTCCTGGCGCCTGCGCCGCGCCCTCCAGGGCCTCGACAAGCAGCAGGCCGTCGAGCAGCTCCTGGAGAAGATGAAGGGCACCTCGTCCAACGCCGAGTTCCTCCTGAGGCTCCAGCAGACGACCTGACGCTCAGCCGCCGCTCTCCGGGCGGAACGACTCCAGGATCCGGCCGTAGAGGCGCTGGCCCGGTGTCCACCGCCGGTCGGGGGCGTGGAAGCAGAACTCGTATCCCGCGGCACGGCTGCACAGCACGTGCCTGACGCCGTCCGTGAACGCCGGTCCGCGTTCGCCCTGCCAGGTGAACTCCCACTCCGCGGCGCCGGCGATGACCTCGGGCACGCGTTCCAGCCGCAGCCGGTGGTATCCGGGATAGCGGTGCTCCGCCGCGGCCGCGCGCTCCGCGGCGCGCAGACCGGCGAGGGGGTCCCCGGGCGCCGGGGCGATCCGCAGCCCGTGGCCGGCCTCGACGTCCCGCCAGTGCATGACGGCGCCGCTCCGCTCGGCGTGCCAGCCCACCGGCACGCGCACCGAGTAGGCGCCCGCCTCGCGGTACCGCGCCATCTTGGCGGTCAGCCCCGCCGCCGGGCGCAGCGCGACCGAGTCGCTCTGGCCGACCGACGTCCAGCGCGCCGCCCAGGTGCCGGTGCCCGCCGCGAGGACCGCCAGCACGGCGACGCCCGCGACCGCGCCCGGCCGCACCCGCCGCCCCGCCGGGCCGCGCTTCTCCGCCGCCGCCTCCCGGTGGCGCGCCGGCCACCGGCCGCGGAACCGCCGCGAACCGCACGGGGGTCTGGTCTGGGAGTCCCCTGGCGGCTTCCCGCCGCGCAGCGCCCACGGGACGCGCGGACCTCGGAGGACACGTGACCGCGGGCCGCCCCGCTGACCGGGGCGGGGCAGCGTGAGCCGCGCCGGCATGCCGCGCGCCCAGGCAGAGGCGGCGGCCGGCTTCGCCACCGTCGCGCCCGGTTCCGGGACGGTACCGAGCACCTCCCACAGCAGTTCCGCCGTGGCGTCGGCCGTCAGGCGCTCCTCGGGACGCTGGCGCAGCAGCCCCTCGATCACGGCGGTCAGCGGCCCCGCCCGCTCCGGAGGCGCGTAGTCGCCCAGCACGACCGCCATCATCGACGCCAGCGCGTGGCAGCGCAGGAACGGCGAGAAGCCCTCGACGGCCATGTAGAGCGTCGCGCCGAGCGACCACAGGTCGGACGCCTCCAGGCCCGGCCTGCCGTGCACGCGCTCCGGCGAGAGGTAGGCCGGGGAGCCCTCGATCCCCGCGGGCAGCGTGTCGGCGGACTCGCGGCCGTTCGCCATGTGCACGGCCAGGCCGAAGTCGGTGAGCAGGATCCGCCCGTCGTCGCAGACCAGGACGTTGCTGGGCTTGACGTCGCGGTGCAGGATCCCGGCGGCGTGCGACGCGCGGAGCACCGACAGGACCGCCGCGCCGATCTCCGCCGTCCGGCGCACGCCGAGGGGGCCGTCCTCGGCGACGAGCCGGTTCAGCGAGCACGCCTCGACGAACTCCATGACGATCCAGGGGCGGCCGTCCTCGATGATGAAGTCGTGGACGGCGACCACCCCGGGATGCCGCAACGCGGCGGTCGCGCGCGCCTCCGTGAGCAGGCGGCGGCACATCACCCGGCGCTCGCCCTTGGTGATGCGCTCGGGCAGGCGCACCTCCTTCACGGCGACGTCCCGGTCGAGCATTTCGTCGTACGCCCGCCAGACGGTGCCCATACCGCCGCTGCCCACCACAGAGAGCAGGCGATACCGTCCCGCGAGCGGTATCAGCCGATCTCCTTTCATGCAGAAGTTACTCGCCGGTCCGCGCTCAAGGGACGCCCCTTCGCCATCAATCATTTCTTGACCGGTGGCCGCCGGGGAAAAAGGGCGGGCGCGTGGTATGAGACTTCCGTTTAGGAGGCCAGGACGGTCCTGGCCCATTTGTAGTCGGATTTACCGACGGCGGTGCGCTGGACCTCGTCCACCACCATGATCTGGCGCGGCAGCTTGTATCCGGCGAGGCGGCCGCGGCAGTGCCCGGTCAGCTCCTCCAGCGTGACCTCCGCCCCCGGCCGGGGCGCGACGACGGCGGCGACGCGCTCCCCGAACCGCTCGTCCGGCAGGCCCACCACGACCGCGTCGTACACGTCCGGATGGTCCTTCAGCGCGACCTCGACCTCCTCGGGGTACACCTTCTCCCCGCCCGTGTTGATCACCAGGGAGCCGCGGCCGAGCAGCGTGATCGTCCCGTCCTCCTCCAGGGACGCGAAGTCGCCGGGGATCGACCAGCGGGTGCCGTCCGGGCCGGTGAAGAACGTCGACGCCGTCTTCTCCGGGTCGTTGTAGTAGCCGAGCGGGATGTGGCCGCTGCGGGCGAGCCTGCCGACCTCGCCGGGCGCGACGGGGTTGAGGTCGTCGTCCAGGACGGTGATCCCCGGCTTCATCGCGAACCGGGCCGTGCCCTCCTTGCCGCCGACGGACGGACCGCACGCGCCGGTCTCCGAGGCGCCGTAGTTGTCGAGGAACATGATGTTCGGCAGGTGGTCGAGCAGCTGCCTTTTCGCGCCCTCGGTCAGCGGCGCGCCACCGGACGCGATCGCCATCAGCGAGGAGGTGTCGTACTCGCCGCCGGCCAGCGCCTTCGCGACCGGCCGCGCCATTACGTCCCCGACGAGCATCAGCACATTCGCCTGCTCTTCGGCGAGCAGCCGCAGCGCCTTGCCGGCGTCGAATGCGCGGTCCGTGTAAAGGACGACTTTGGCGCCGCTGAACAACCCCATGAACGCGACCCATTGCCCGGCGCCGTGCATGACGGGCGCGCAGTCGAGCACGGCCATCGGCGGTTGCTCGGCGTTCGCGGCGATCTCCTCCGGGCTGCCGATCGGGTCGCCGAGGACGTTTCCGCCGCCCAGGGCGCCGAAGAAGATGTCCTCGCAGCGCCATTCGACGCCCTTCGGGTAACCGGTCGTGCCGCCCGTGTACATGATGTAGCGGTCGTCGTTGGAGCGGGCCGGGAAATCGTCGCCCGGGTCGGCGCCGGCGAGCGCCTCCTCGTACTCGACCGCGCCCGGGATGTCGTCGGCCACCCCGTCCTCGATCACCACGACGTGCCGCAGCTTCGGCAGCTCGCCGCGGATCTCCTGCGCCTTCGCCAGCAGTGAACGCTCGCCGATCAGCGCGACCGAGTCGGAGTCGGCCAGGACGTGCCGCAGCTCGGCGGCGACGTACCGGTAGTTCACCGGGATCGGCACGGCGCGGATCTTGTACGCCCCGAGCATCGCCTCGATCCACTCGGCGCGGTTGTGGGCGAGGATCGCGACGTGCTCGCCCGGCCGCACCCCCGCCGCCGCGAGATGGTGCCCCACCCTGCTCGCACGCTCGTTGAGCTGCGCGTAACCGCGCCGCTCGGCGCCCGCCACCAGCGCGGGGCGCTCCGGCCCGGCCGCGGCCAGGATCTCCAGCAGATCGGCCGGGTTGTAGCTTCGCACCATGCACGTCCTCACAGGTCGGGATGGGTTTCGGGGCGGGGCCGCTTATTGTAATGACGTCCAATGATGCGGGTCGCACCGGTGTCCGCGTCCGGCCGCCCGATCCGGCCATGCCGGCGGTCCTTACACGGCTCTTATCTGGGTACCGGCATGCTTGGCCGTAACGATTAAGTATCAGACGGGGGTAGTGGTGAGCGCAGGCGCGATGGCGTGGACCCCGCCGACGTGGGAGGAGATCGTCACCGAGCACTCGACCAGGGTGTTCCGGCTGGCGTACCGCCTGACCGGCAACCGGCACGATGCCGAGGACCTGACCCAGGACGTCTTCATCCGGGTCTTCCGCTCGCTGTCCTCCTACAGCCCCGGCACGTTCGAGGGCTGGCTGCACCGGATCACGACGAACCTGTTCCTCGACCGCGCCCGGCGCAAGCAGCGCATCCGCTTCGACGCCCTCGGCGACGACGCCGCCGAACGGCTGCAGGGCCGCGAGCCGACACCGCAGCAGGCCTACGACGACCGGCACCTCGACTCCGACATCCAGCGTGCGCTGGACGGCCTCGCCCCCGAGTACCGCGCGGCCGTCGTCCTGTGCGACATCGAAGGACTGTCCTACGAGGAGATCGCCGCGACCCTGAACGTCAAGCTCGGCACCGTGCGCTCCCGCATCCACCGGGGCCGCGCCCAGCTCCGCACCGCGCTGGAGCACCGCCGCCCCGCCGAGGTCACGCAGAGCTGACCGCGAACCTCGGGACCGGTGTCAGACGGCGGCAGCAGCGTGATGAGCGTCACTAGTGACCGGCAAGTAACATCCGGTTAGCCTCGGCCCGTGGACATCGTCTTCGAGCGCCGCGGCGACGGGCCGCCCCTCGTCCTCCTGCACGGCATCGGCCACCGCCGCCAGGGCTGGTCCCCCGTGCTGGACCTCCTCGCCGCCGAACGCGACGTCATCGCGGTCGACCTGCCCGGCTTCGGCGACTCCCCGCCGCTCCCGCCCGGAACCCCGTACACCCTGGACGCCGTCCTGGACGTCCTCATGGGGACGCTCGCCGGCCTCGGGGTGGAGAAGCCGCACATCGCGGGCAACTCCCTGGGCGGGCTGTTCGCCCTCGAAGCCGCGGACCGCGGCCTGGTCAGCTCCGCCACGGCGCTGTCCCCCGCCGGCTTCTTCAACGCCGTCGAGCTCCGCTACGCGGCGGCCGTGCTGCGCGCGTCCCGGCTCGGCGCCCGGGTCCCCGAGACGTTCCTCACCCGCCTGGCGAGCTCCCCGCGCCGCCGCAACGCGATGTTCGGCATGGTCTACGGCCGCCCCGACCTCATCGACATGGAGACCCTGGCCGGCGACGCCCGCGCGATGCGCGAGGCCCGCGGCTTCGACGCCACGCTCCGCGCCGGGCGCACCACCCGCTTCCTCGGCTCCTGCGCCGACGTCCCCGTCACGATCGCCTGGGGCACGAAGGACCGCCTGCTCCTGCGCAGCCAGGCGATCCGCGCCCAGCGCCGCCTCCCCAACGCCCGCTTCGTCTGGCTGGAGGGGTGCGGCCACGTCCCGATGGCGGACGACCCGCCGCAGGTCGCCGGGGTGCTCCTCACGGGCAGCGCCCACCCCCTGAGGTCCCGGGCCGCCGCCTGACGCACCCCCTGACACGCCGGGGAACATCCGCGGATTGACAAGTGTTTGAACCCTCAACTACTCTTCGACCAGTCGTTGAAGATTCAAGCACATCTACCGCAGGAGACATCATGAGCATCGCCGCCGTCGCCCCCGAGCTGACCGCCGGGACCTGGAACATCGACCCCGGGCACTCCGAGGTCACGTTCGTCATCCGCCACCTGATGACCAAGGTGCGGGGGACGTTCACCGAGTTCACCGGCTCCGTGCAGATCGCCGAGGAGCTGAGCGAGTCGACGGCCACTGCGGAGATCAAGATGGCCTCGCTCGACACCCGCAACCCCGACCGCGACGCCCACGTGCGGACGGCCGACGTCCTCGACGTCGAGAAGTACCCGACCATGACCTTCAACACCACCGGCGTGCGCGCCGAGGACGGCGAGTACTACCTGGACGGCGACCTGACCATCAAGGACGTCACCCGCCCCGTGAGCCTCCGGCTCGAGTACAACGGCATCGGCGAGGACCCCTGGGGCGGGACGCGCGCCGGGTTCTCCGCCGAGACCACGATCAACCGCAAGGACTGGGGCATCGAGTTCAACATCCCGCTGAAGGGCGAGAAGGCCCTGCTCAGCGATAAGGTGGACATCCAGCTTGAGGTCCAGGCCGTCCGCGCCTGACCCGCTCGACCCCGTTCGCCCGAGGGCCGCCCGCGTCACCGCGGGCGGCCCTCGCGCATGCCGGGGCTCCCGTCCGGCCGGTCCACGGCGAGGGGCAGCCGCAGGGCGAAGCGGGCCCCGGGGCCGTGGTCCTCGATGCGCAGCGTCCCGCCGTGCGCGTGGGCGATCTCGCGGGCGATCGCCAGGCCGAGCCCGGTGCCGCCCGCGCCGCGGCTGCGCGCGGCGTCCAGGCGGGTGAAGCGCTCGAAGACGCGCTCCCGGTCGGCGGGCGCGATGCCGGGGCCGTCGTCGGTGACGGTGAGCAGCGCCGCGCCGTCCTCCCGCGACACCGCGACCACGACGGCCGAGTCGGCGTGGCCTTCGGCGTTGTCCAGGAGGTTGCCCAGCAGCCGGACGAGCTGCATGCGGACGCCGCGCACCGGCACGTCCCGATCGAGGGCCAGGGTGACCCGCCGGGTGAAGGGGTGGCGGCCGGTCTCCGCCTCCGCCAGCGCGGCCAGGTCGAGCCGCTCCTGCACGCTGGTCCCGCCGGTGCCGAGGCGGGCGAGCAGCAGGAGGTCGGTGACGATCGACTCCAGCCGGTCGGTGTCGCGCAGCGCCGACTCGACGACGGCCCGCAGGTCGTTGTCCTCCGGGTGCATCGACGCGTCCTCCAGGTTGGCGCGCAGGCCAGCGATCGGCGTGCGCAGCTCGTGGGACGCGTCGGACGCGAACTGCCGCTGCCGGCCCACCGCGCGCTCCAGCCGGTCCAGCGTCGCGTTCGCGGTGCGGGCGAGCTGGGCGATCTCGTCCTCGCCCCCCGGCTGCGGCACGCGGCGGCTCAGGTCGGTGGCGCTGATCTCGGCGAGCTGCGCGCGGATCGCCTCGACCGGGCCCAGGGTGCGGCCGACGACCCGCCAGGTGATCCACGCGACCACCCCGACCAGCATCAGAACGGCCAGCGCGAGCAGCGTCTCCAGCAGCCCGTTCACCAGATGGGGCGGCAGCGGCGACGCCGCGTACACGACGACGGAGTCGGGCGCGGTCGTGGCGCGGATCGCCTCGATGACGAAGCACTCGCGGTGCGGCCAGCCGCCCTGGCACTCGATGTAGTCCTGCACCCGCAGGTTGCTCGGCGGCCAGAGTCTGCTCACCGGCGGCTCGCCCCGCGCGGGCGGTGTCGCATTCGTCACAAGGCCGCCCGGTTCGACCACCTGGATCCGGACGCGGCCGTTCGTGTCGTCCGGAATCGGGTTGGCGAGCGTCCCGTCCCGCACGCCGCCGCTGGCGCGCCGCCCCTCGACCTGCGTCTGCTGGAGGATCTCCGCCTTGACCGCGCTGCGCACGGCGAAATCGACGCCCACCGCGGTGATCCCGAAGACGATCGCGGCGATCACGGCTGCGACGAGGGTGTCCCTGGCCCGGATGGACCGTGGGCGCAGGCGCATGGCCCCTCCCGGCTGGGGGTAACCGGTTCGCGTTCGGGCACCAACGCTACCGGTCGGTCACCCTGCGGGTAGCCCTGATTCCGGCGCCGGGTTTTCACCTCCCCTCACCGGGACATCCCGTTTTATGACGGTTCTTCCGGAGCACAGGGACGGACACATGGGCAGGGACGTGGCTTCGGTCACCATCAGCGGCGAGGACCGGCGGCGGTACCGCGACAAAGTGCGCAGGTGCCTCGACGTGCTGGCCCGCATGCTGGGCGAATCCCAGTTCGACTTCGAGCGCCCCCACATCGGCCTGGAGATCGAACTGAACCTGATCGACGCGATCGGCGACCCACTGATGCGCAACGCGGACGTGCTCAAGGCGATCGCCGATCCGGCCTGGGCCACCGAGCTCGGCCAGTTCAACCTGGAGATCAACATCCCGCCGCGGGAGCTCGGCGGCGAGAGCACCGGTGAGCTGGAGGCGGAGGTCCGCGACCACCTCCGGCACGCCGACGAGCGGGCCGAGGAGGTCGGCGGCCGGCTCGCCATGATCGGCATCCTGCCCACCCTGCGGCGCACCGACATCGGCGAGGAGACCCTCTCCGCCAACAGCCGCTACAAGATGCTCAACGACCAGATCTTCGCCGCCCGCGGCGAGGAGATGCGCATCGCCATCGACGGCCACGAACCCCTGCACATGCACGCCGACACGATCATCCCCGAGGCCGCGTGCACCAGTGTCCAGTTCCACCTCCAGGTCAGCCCCGAGCAGTTCGGCGCCTACTGGAACGCCGCCCAGGCCGTCGCCGGCCCGCAGGTCGCCATGGGCGCCAACTCCCCGTTCCTCTTCGGGCACCGCCTCTACCACGAGACCCGAATCAGCCTGTTCGAGCAGGCCACCGACACCCGCCCCGACGAGCTCAAGGCCCAGGGCGTCCGCCCCCGCGTCTGGTTCGGCGAACGCTGGATCACCTCCGTGTTCGACCTGTTCGAGGAGAACACCCGCTACTTCCCCGCCCTGCTCCCCCTCTGCGAGGACGAGGAACCCCGCACCGTCCTCGACGAAGGCGGAATCCCCGAACTGGGCGAACTCACTCTCCACAACGGGACGATCTACCGCTGGAACCGCCCCATCTACGCCGTCGTGAAAGGCCGCCCCCACCTCCGCGTGGAGAACCGCGTCCTCCCCGCCGGCCCGTCCGTCGCCGACGTCGTCGCCAACGGCGCCTTCTACTACGGCATCGTCCGCATGCTCGCCGAAGAGGAACGCCCCGTCTGGACCCGGATGTCCTTCGCCACCGCCGAGGAGAACCTGCACCGCGCCGCCCGCGACGGCCTCGACTCCACCCTCTACTGGCCCGGCCTCGGCGAGGTCCCCGCGGCCGAACTCATCCTCCGCAAACTCCTCCCCCTGGCCTACGAGGGCCTACAGCGCTGGGGCGTCGACCCGTCCCGCCGCGACCGCCTCCTCGGCATCATCGAACGCCGCTGCGTCACCGGCCGAACCGGCGCCGCCTGGCAGATAGCCACCGTCGATGCCATCGAGGAACGCGGCACCCCCAGACACGACGCCCTACGCATGATGACCCGCGCTTACGTAGAGAACATGCGAAGCAACCAACCCGTGCATACGTGGTAGCCCGGGGGCTGGAGGGCGGTCTGTAATCTTCACGGGTTCTGCACAAAACGCGCTTCTTGCCTACATAACGGGCTTCTAGAGTCTGGGGCGTGAGCGAGAACGAGACGCGGATCCTCGTGGTCGAGGACGAGCCCACGATCGCGCGGGCCGTGGCCGACCGGCTGGCGGCGGAGGGGTTCGGTGTCGAGACCGCCGGGGACGGGCCGTCGGCGGTCGACCGCGCCCGTTCGTACGAGCCGCACCTCATCGTGCTGGACGTGATGCTGCCCGGGTTCGACGGGCTGGAGGTCTGCCGGCGGGTGCAGGCGGAACGGCCCGTGCCGGTGCTGATGCTGACCGCGCGCGACGACGAGACGGACCTCATCGTCGGCCTCGGCGTGGGCGCCGACGACTACGTGACCAAGCCGTTCAGCATGCGCGAGCTCGTCGCCCGGATACGCGCGGTGCTGCGCCGGGTCGACCGGCCGCGCGTGGACGACGCGGCGGACGGGCCCGTGCGGATGGGCGGGCTGGAGGTCGACCAGCGGGCCCGGCGGGTGCGCAGGGACGGCCGCGAGGTGCATCTCACCCCCACCGAGTTCGACCTGCTCGCCTGCCTCCTGCGCAACCGGGGGGCGGTGCTGACCCGCGCCGTCCTGCTCGAACAGGTGTGGGACTGGGCGGACGCGTCCGGCACGCGGGTCGTGGACAGCCACGTCAAGGCGCTGCGGCGGAAGCTCGGGCAGGGGCTGATCCGGACCGTCCACGGTGTCGGGTACAGCCTGGAGGGGACGCCGTGACGGCCGCCGGGCGCGGGGTCGTCCACCGGATGTGGGCGCGGCTGCCCCGCCCGCTGGATCCGCTGCGGTCGATCAAGGTGAAGTTCGGCGTCGTCGTGGTCGTCACCGCGTGCGTCGCCGTCCTGATCGTCCTGTGGGGCTACCCGATGGGGTTCCGGGCGCGGGAGACGATGCCGCTCGGCCTGATCATCTCGGTCGCCGTCATACAGCTCGTCGCGCACGGCATGACCGCGCCGCTGCGGGAGATGACGGCGGCGGCGCGGGAGATGGCGCGCGGCGACTACAGCCGCCGGGTCCGGGCCACGTCGCGGGACGAGGTCGGCGAGCTGGCGCAGGCGTTCAACCGGATGGCCGCCGACCTCGCGGAGGTCGACCGGCAGCGCCGCGAGTTCGTCGCGAACGTGTCCCACGAGCTGCGCACCCCGATCAGCGCGCTGCGGGCCGTCCTGGAGAACGTCGCGGACGGCGTCACGCCCGCGACGCCCGACGTCCTCGCGACCGCGCTGGACCAGACCGAGCGGCTCGGACGCCTCGTGACGCAGCTGCTGGACCTGTCGCGGGTCGAGGCGGGCGCGGCGGAGCTGGACGCCGCCGACATCGACGTGGCCGCGTTCGTCGCCGACGTCACGGCGGAGGCCGCCGCGAGCCACCCGGACGCCGTGTTCGAGTCCGAGGTCGCACCCGGCCTGCACGCCGTCGCCGACCGCGACCGGCTCCACCAGATCGTCGCGAACCTGCTCGACAACGCGGCCAGGCACGGCCCGGACGGGCGGCCCGTCACCGTCACGGCGCGGCCCGGGAGCGCCCCGGGCGGGCTCGTCATCGAGGTGGCCGACGAGGGGCCCGGCATCCCGGCGGAGGAGCGCGCCCGCGTCTTCGAGCGCTTCTCCCGCGGCTCCGTGTCCGGCCCCCGGGCGGCGGGCGGCGGCACGGGCCTCGGCCTGGCCATCGCGAGCTGGGCCACCGACCTGCACGGCGGCGACATCACCGTCCTGGACACCCCGAGCGGCTGCCGCATCCGCGTCGTCCTCCCCCCGAACATCGGAGAATCCGCATGACGAACCCTCCGCAGGACCCTTCCGCACCGCGTGGGAAGGCTCCCGCCGGGCAGCCGTGGAGTGCGCCGGGGCAGGCGCCCCACCCCGTCCCGCGG
>NZ_SMKB01000117.1:0-22689 GCF_004348575.1 Actinomadura sp. 7K534 | reverse complement strand
CATGCGGATCGCGCAGCGCCCGCCCGCCCCGGACTCCCTGGAGCCTGCATGATCGCCGAAGACCTGTTCGACCTCGCGCCCGTGATCCCCGTCGTCGTCCTGGACGACGCCGAGGCGGCCGTCCCGATGGCCCGCGCCCTCGTCGCGGGCGGGCTGCCCGTGATCGAGGTGACGCTCCGCACGCCCGCCGCGCCGGCGGCGATCGAGCGGATCGCCGCCGAGGTCCCGGACGCGGTCGTCGGCGCGGGGACGGTCGTCCGCCCCGAGGACGCCGAGCGGTCGGCGGCCGCAGGGGCCCGCTTCCTGGTCAGCCCCGGCCGCACGCCCGGCCTCCAGGCCGCGATGGCCGCGACCGGCCTGCCGTTCCTGCCGGGCGTCGCCACCGCGTCCGAGGCGATGGCGCTGCTGGAGGACGGGATCACCGCGATGAAGTTCTTCCCCGCCGAGGCCGCGGGCGGCGCCGCCGCGCTCAGGGCGCTCGCCGGGCCGCTGCCGCAGGTCCGGTTCTGCCCGACCGGCGGGATCAGCCCGCGGAACGCCGCCGACTACCTCGCGCTCGGCAACGTCGGGTGCGTCGGCGGTTCCTGGCTGACCCCGGCGAGCGTCGTCCGCGCCGGCGACTGGGACCGCGTCCGCAGGCTCGCGTCCGAAGCGGCCGCCCTGCGCACCGGGTGATGTCACATCCGGAGGCGGACCTCCCGTCTACCGGACATGACCACTACATCGGCACTGACCGCCCTGAAGAAGCAGCGCACCGTCCTGCTGACCTCCTACCGCAAGGACGGGACGCCGGTGGGCACGCCCGTCAACGTCGTCGTCCAAGGCGACCTCGCCTATTTCCGCACCTACGACAAGGCGTTCAAGGCGAAGCGCCTGGCGCGCAACCCGGAGGTGGAGATCGCGCCGAGCACGTTCCGGGGGGAGGTCACCGGGGCCGCGTCGCGCGGCCGGGTCCGGCTGCTCGCCGAGGAGGAGGCGAAGCCGGTCCGCAGGCTGCTGGCCCGCAAGCACCCCTTCCTCCAGGGATTCGCGGTGCCGCTGTTCCACCGGATGAAGGGGTACCGGACGCTCCACTACGAGCTCACCCTCGATCGGGACTGAGCGGGTCCGGGCCGGTGTGGCAGCGCGGGCAGGGGCCCGCGGTGAGGGGTGCGCCGCCCGCGGTCGGCAGCAGGTCCATGCGGAGCCGGCCGCAGGCGCACCGGGTCCAGACGACGATGCCTTCACTGGTCACGTGCCGGGAGAGTGTGGTGTTCCGCTGTGTCATGACTCCAGTCTGCGGTCCACGATCGTTGCCGTCTATTTCAGGTTTCCGCACTGAATCGTGCAATATGGTTTCATGATTGATCTGCGGCGGCTGCACATGCTCCGGCTCGTCCACCAGTACGGGACGGTCACGTCGGCGGCGGAGGCGATGCACCTGACCCCGTCGGCGGTGTCCCACCACCTGCGCGAGCTGGCGCGGGAGCTGAAGGTGCCGCTGCTGGAGCCGCAGGGCCGCAAGGTGAAGCTGACACCGGCCGCGCACCTGCTGATCGAGCACGCCGACGGGCTGCTCGCCAAGTGGGAGGAGACCCTCGCCGACCTGGAGTCGCACCGCGCGGGGGGCGCGGGGCCGCTGCGCATGTGCGGGTTCACGACGGCGGTCGGCGGTCTCGTCGCACCGGCCGCCGGAGCCCTGATCCGGGACGATCCAGACCTCAAGGTCGAGGTCCGCGAATGCGATACCGACGTCGCGGTCGGCCTCCTCGCCGCCGGCGATACCGACATCGCGGTCATCGAGCCCACCCCGGACGCGCCGCCGTCCGACGACCTCCGCTTCGACCGCGAACCGCTGCTGGAGGAGGTCTACGACCTCATCGTCCCGGCCGGGCACCCGCTGGCGGGCCGGACCGGCGTCCGGCTGGAGCACGCGGAGGACGAGACGTGGATCAGCGTCGAGCCCGAGGTCTGCGCCCACCACCAGCAGGTGCTGGCGTACTGCGGCGCCGCCGGGTTCACGCCCCGGTTCGCGCACCATGCCACCAACTGGTCGGTGATCTGGGCGCTGGTCGCGCACGGGCTCGGCGTGTCGCTCGTCCCGCGGCTCGCGGGCGGGCCCGCCGACCAGCCGGTGGTCCGGGTCCCGCTGACCGGCGACGCCGTCCCGCAGCGGCGCCTGCTGACCTGCGTGCGGCGCGGCAGCCGCGGCAACCCGCTGATCGACCGCGGCCTGCGCGCCCTCCGCGACGCCGTGCCCGCCCGCTGCGCCCGGATGCCCGCCGCCTGACCGTCCGTTCACACGGGGCGGGGTTACGTTGAGCGGCCGGACCTCCGCGCGCCGAAGGCCAGCAGCGCCGCGCGGACGATCCAGACGGCCAGCGCGATCTGCAGGACGGCGAGGACCCCCGCGCCCGGCCCGACCGTGAACGCCAGCACGAGGAACACCGCGAGCAGCAGCGGGAACGCCGGGAACGGCGGCCCGTGCCGGTGGTGGCCCCGTGCCATGTGCCGATGCCGGCGCCGTGCCATGTGCCGGTGGTGCTCCTGCCACGCCGGGTGCCAGGGCCCGCCGAACATGACCGCCGCGCCCTCCATGGACGACGGCGCCCGCCGGTCCGGTTCGGGCAGGCCGGTCGGCGCGGGCAGGTCGCGGACGAGGGGCCGCAGGTCGCCGCGCGTCTTGGCGGACAGCACGGCGTCCATGCGCTCGTCCAGCTCCCCGCGGTCGAGCCGTCCCGCCGCGAAGTGGTCGTGGAGCGCGACCATGACGGCGTCCCGTTCGGCGTCACCGATGCGCATCTCGTCGCGCGACTCGTCCTGGCGTGCCATGTTCACTCCCCGTGGTGGGCGGACGTCGGGCCCGTGTCGGTCTCGTCGCCGGTGCCGTCGCCGGTGTCGTCGCCGGTGTCATCGTCGTGGGCCGCGTCGTGCGTGCCGTCGATGTCGTCGGCGAGGATCCGGTAGAGGTCGCGCCGCGCGTTCGACAGGACGTCCCTGGCCTGCGCGACCTGCTCCCCGGAACCGGAGTGGACGATCTGCATCACCGCGGCGCCCATCTGGGCGGCCTGCCGGAACAGCTCGGGGACGCCCTCGCCGTACTCGGGCGTCATCTCCGCCCACGGCTCGGCCAGCCGCGCGGCGTTCTCCTCGACGTGGGCGCGGCCCTCGCCGGTGAGGTGGAAGGACCGCCGCCCGGCCGCCTCCTCGCCCGCGATCAGGCCCTCGTCGGCGAGCTGCTGCAGCGCCGGGTAGACCGCGCCGGGGCTCGGCTTCCAGGCCCCGCCGCTGCGCTCGTGGATCTCCTGGATGATCTGGTAGCCGTTGCGCGGCTCCTCGGCGAGCAGGACGAGGATCGCCGCGCGGACGTTCCCCTTGCGCGCCTTCGGGCCCCGCCCCCACGGGCCGCCGCGCCCGCGCGCCCACGGGGGCCGCCCGCCGGGGCCGAAGCCGGGCGGGCCCCACGGTCCGGGACCGGGGCCGCCGCCGAACAGCCAGCCGAGGTTCGGGGAGTCGCCGCGGCCCCGCGGGCCGCCGTGCCCATGCCGGTGTCCCATGTTCTACACCACCTTCTGAGATCTCTCTATGATCTCTCGCGATACGACAACGATATATCGAAGACGACCGGATGAGCTAGATTGTTCCCGAGAACTTTCCGTCCCCGGCGCGACGTCCCGGACGCGGTCCCCGGTTCCGGGCGCCCCCCGTCTGATCGCAGGAAACTTGGGTAACAGCCGTTATGGGGAGGACGATGGGCACTGGCGAAGCGGTCACCGTGCGGGACACGGTGCTCACCACCGGTACGGCGGCCCGGGCGCGGCTGAGCGCCCGGCGCGAGATGCTGCTCGGACTGCTGCTGTTCGGGGTGTACCTGGTCGTGGCCGGCCTCCCCGAGGAGGCCAGGATCGGCCGCGCCCGGGAGCACGGCGAGGCGATCTACCGCCTCGAACGCGCCCTGCACCTCGACATCGAGCTCTCCCTGAACAGGTGGCTCGCCGACCAGGGCGTCCTGCGGGTGCTGGCGAACTACGAGTACGCCATCACCTACATCGCCAGCGCGCTCGCCCTGCTGCTCTGGCTGTTCGTACGCCATCCCGAGCGGTACCGGACGGCACGCAACTCGTTCATCCTGCTGAACCTGGGCGGCCTCACCTGCTTCGTGCTGTACCCCGTCATGCCGCCGCGCCTGATGCCCGACCTCGGCTTCATCGACACCGTTTACCTCGGCGGCACCTGGGGGTCGTGGGGGTCGCCGCTGGTGGAGCACGCCGACCAGCTGGCGGCGGTGCCGTCCCTGCACATGGCCTGGACGATGTGGGTCGGCGTGGAACTCGCCCGCGTGAACGCCAGGCGCTGGGTGCAGGTGCTCAACATCGTGCACATCCTGGTGACCCTCTACGTCATCATGGCCACCGCGAACCACTTCCTGCTGGACGCCGTCGCCGCGATCCCGTTCGTCGCCATCCCGGTCTACATCGCCGAGCGCGCGTCCCGTCCGCCGGCTCCGAAGGTCGAGGGCCCGGACGCCTTCTTCATGGCCGTGGAGACGCCCGCCGCCCCGCAGCAGGCCGGCGGCCTGATCATGCTGGACACCTCCGCCCAGGAGGTCGGCCGCGCGGACCTCGTCCGGGAGATCCGCGCGCGGCTCGACGGGCTGCCCCGGTTCCGGCAGCGGCTCGCCGGGCGCGGCCGCTGGCGTCGGCCACTCTGGCGGGACCACGACCCGGTCGACTGGGAGTGGCACGTCATGGAGCGGCGCGTCGACGGCATGGCCGGCGTGCGCGAGGCGGTCGCCGAACTGCAGGCCGAGCGGCTGCCGCTGGACCGGCCGCCGTGGCGCATGGTCGTGCTGAAGGGCGCCGCGCCGGGCCGCACCGCCGTCGTGTACCTGATGCACCACGTGGTGGCCGACGGCGTCGGCATCGTCGCGCAGGCGGTCCACCTGATGGAGCCGCCGCCCGCGCCCGTGCCCGCGCCGCCGCGCCGGCCGCTGCGCAAGGCGCTCGCGACCGCGGTCGGGCTCGCGCAGCTCGCCACCGCCGTCACGCGCCCGGAGCGGCTGCCGTCGTCCGGCACGCCGGAGCGCCGGTACGGCACCATGCGGCTCCCGCTGGCGGAGGTGCGCGACACGGGCCGCCGCCACGGCGCCCGTGTCACCGACGTCGTCCTCTGCGCGTTCGCGGGCGCCCTGAACCGGGTCATGGGCGAGGAGGAGGGGCGGCCCGCCGCCGTCCGCGTCGCGGTGCCGCTGATGATGCGGCCGCCGGGCAGCGCGATGGTCGGCAACCACACCACCGCCGTCATGGTGGACCTGCCCGTCGGCAAGATGACCGAGACCGACCGGCTCGCCGTCATCTCCAAGCGCGCCCGGGTGCTGCGCTCCGGTACCCGCGGGCAGGCCGCCTGGTTCGTGATGTGGCAGGCCGGACGCCTCATGCCGGCGCCGCTGCACCGGCGCTTCGCCCGCATGTCCTACAGCGGCCGCTTCCTCCAGGGGACCGTGTCGAGCCTGCCCGCCACCGCCGGTCCGCTGCGGCTCGCCGGGGCGCCCCTCACCGCCGTGTACCCGATCGTCCCGCTCGCGCCCGGCACGGCGTTCGCGATCGCCGGGCTGGGCATCGAGCGCGAGCTGTGCTTCGGCCTCTCCCTCGACCCCGGGCTGGCCGACGACGCCGACGCGCTGATGGCGGCCTTCGGCGACGTGTTCGAGGAACTGCGGGACGGGCCGCACTGACGACCGTGCCGCTGACCACCGTGCCGCCGCCGGGCCCTACGGCCCGCCGGCGGCACGGCCCGCCGGGCTCACACGCTGCGCACGGCGCGCAGCGACTCCTTCAGTGAGCCCATCGTCGCGAACACGGCGGTGGGCTCGTAGCCGCAGTGCGCCATGCAGTTCGCGCAGCGGTCGTCGCGTCCCCGCCCGTAGGCGTCCCAGTCGGTCGTCTCCACGAGCTCCCGGTAGCTGGCGGCGTAGCCGTCGTCCATCAGGTAGCAGGGCCGCTGCCAGCCCTTCAGCGAGTACGACGGGATCGCCCACGCCGTGCACGGGAAGTCGGTCTTGCCTTCGAGGAAGTCCAGGAACAGCGGCGAGTGGTTGAACCGCCAGCGCTCCCGCCGGCCGTCCGCGAACGCCTTGCGGAACAGGCTCCGGGTCTCCTGGACGCCCAGGAAGTGGTCCTGGTCGGGCGCCTTCTCGTAGGCGTACGCGGGCGAGATCATCATCTGGTCGACGGCCAGCTCGTCGTTGAGGTAGTCGAGGACGTCGATGACGGTCTGCGGGGTGTCGGTGTTGAACACGGTCGTGTTCGTCGTGACCCGGAACCCGCGCTCCTTGCACATTCTGATCGCCTCGACCGCCTGGTCGAAGACGCCCTCCTTGCAGACGGACGCGTCGTGCCGCTCGCGCAGCCCGTCGATGTGCACGGCCCACGCGAAGTAGCGGGACGGCTCGAACCGGTCGATCTTCTTCGGGATCAGCGCCGCGTTCGTGCACAGGAACACGTACCGCCGCATCCTGATCAGCTCGGCGGTCAGCTCCCCGATGTGCGGGTGCATCAGCGGCTCGCCGCCCGCGATCGACACCATCGGCGCGCCGCACTCGCGGACGGCCGCGACCGCCTGCTCGACGGGCATCCGCTGCTTGAGCACGTCGGCCGGGTGCTGGATCTTCCCGCAGCCCGCGCACGCCAGGTTGCACGCGTACAGGGGCTCCAGTTCCAGCAGGAGCGGGAAGCGCGTGCGTCCCGCCAGCCTGTTGCGCAGCACGTACCCGCCGACCCGCAGGCTCTGGCGCAGTGGCATCGCCATGTCTCATTCACCCTTCAGGTACCGGCCCAGCGCCGAGAGCGGGAACACCAGGCGGTACAGGTGGTAGTTGATGTAGAAGTCGCCGGGGAACCCGGTGCCGGTGAAGTGGTCCTCGTCCCACGTGCCGTCGGCCCGCTGGTGCTCGGCCAGCCAGCCGACGCCGCGTTCGACGGCCTCGCCGCGCTCCCCGGCGGCGAGCAGCGCGAGCAGTGCCCACGCGGTCTGCGACGGCGTCGAGACGCCCCGCCCGATCCACGACGGGTCGCGGTAGGAGCGCAGGTCCTCGCCCCAGCCCCCGTCGTCGCGCTGGTGGAGCTCCAGCCACTCCACCGCGGCGCGGATCTCCGGCCTGCCCGGCCGGACGCCCGCGGCGATCAGCGCGGGGACGACGGCGCCCGTCCCGTACACGTGGTTGGCGCCCCACCGGCCGAACCAGGACCCGTCGGGTTCCTGCGCCTTCAGCAGCCACACCACGGCCCGCTTGACCGTCAGCGAGTCGGCCATGCCGCGGTGCGCCATGGCCTCCACGACGTGCGCGGTGACGTCGGCGGACGGCGGGTCGATGACCTCGCCGAAGTCGCAGAACGGGAGCCTGCGGCACAGCCCGCGGGTGTTGTCGGCGTCGAACGCGCCGAAGCCGCCGTCCCGGGACGCCATCCCGGCCATCCAGCGGACGCCCCGCTCGATCGCGGGCTCGGCCAGCGGATGCCGCACGCGGTTCAGTGCGATGACGGCCTCGGCGGTGTCGTCGACGTCGGGGTAGCAGTCGTTGTCGAACTCGAACGCCCACCCGCCCGGCGGCAGGTCGGGCCGCCGCACCGCCCAGTCGCCGGGGCCGCGGACCTCCTCGCCGATCACCCATTCCGCGGCCCGCTCCAGGGCCGGGTGCCCCTCCGGCAGGCCCGCGTCGGCGAGCGCGTTCATGGCGAGGACGGTGTCCCAGACGGGGGATTGGCACGCCTCGATCCGCCGTCCCTGCGCGTCGCGGATCGTGAAGCGTTCGAGGCCGTCCAGGCCGCGCCGCACGACCGGATGGTCCAGGCCGTAACCGAGGAGGTGCAGCGCGATCAGGGAGTACACCATGGGCGGCTGGATGCCGCCCCACGAGCCGTCCCGCTCCTGCCGCGCGATGATCCAGTCCCCGGCGCGGCGGAGCGCGGCCCGCCGCAGCCCCCGCACGGGCCGCCGCTCGTACACGTGCAGGGCCCGGTCGAGCGTCTCGAACGCCGTGTCCCACCCCGGCAGGCCCCGTTTCCGGCTCCGCGGGGCGTCCTCGAAGGGCGCCAGCTCGTCCAGCTCGAACGGCAGCGGCCGGACGGGACGCATCGCCCCCACGACCGCCAGCGGAACGATCGTCTGCCGAGCCCAGCACGCCCAGTCGTAGACGTTCAGCGGGAACCAGCGCGGCAGGAACATCATCTCCGGCGGCAGCACGGGCAGCTCGTCCCACGGCCACCGGCCGAACATCGCCAGCCAGAAGCGCGTGAACACCCGGGTCGCCGGGACGCCGCCCGCGCCGCGGACGAAGGCGGCCGCGCGCAGCATGTGGTCCGCGTCGGGCGGATCACCGGCGAGCCGCAGCGCCACGTACGCCTCGACCGTGGTGGACAGGTCGGGCGGGCCGTCGTGGAAGGTCGCCCACGTGCCGTCCGGGGCCTGCCGCGACCGGATCCAGCGGGCCGTCTCGTCGGTGTCGGCGCCGGTGCGGATGCCGAGGAACTCGCGCAGCAGCAGGTCCTCGGCGTCCATCGTCACGTTGGTCTGCAGCTCGCCCTTCCACCATCCCTCCGGCGACTGCAGGAGCAGCAGGTGCTCGCGCGCCGCCTCCAGCGCCTCGGCGGCCGTCCGGGTCCGCCTCCCCGTCTCCACCGCGGTCATCAGTGGTCCCTGCGGGTGACGAAGTCGGCGATGCGCAGGAAGTCGGCCCGCACGGGCTCCGGGATCCGGGCCGTGACCAGGTGCTCGGCGGCGCGCTGGATGCGGCTCTCGGCCTCCATCTCGGCCCAGGCGCGCCCACCGGCCGCCTCCACCAGGCCGGCGGCCTCGACCAGCTCGTCCTCGGACAGGTCGTCCTCGGGCGGCCCGGGTCGCGCGTACAGCTCCGCGAGCCGCGCGGCCTCCGGCCTGCCCGAGTTCAGCGCCGCCACGACCGGCAGCGACATCTTGCGGGACCGCAGGTCCGACAGCGCGGGCTTGCCGGTGGCGGCCGGGTCGCCCCAGATGCCGAGCAGGTCGTCGGTGAGCTGGAAGGCGATCCCGAGGTCGGCCCCGAACGCCTCCAGCGCGGCGCAGAGGGGCTCGGACGCCCCGTCCAGGACGGCCCCGATCGCGCAGGAGCACGCCAGCAGCGCGCCGGTCTTGCCGGCCGCCATCGACATGCACTCGTCCAGGCCGGCCCGCTTGTGGTGGGTCTCCAGGTCCATGTCGAGGGCCTGGCCCGCGATGAGGCGCCGGGTGGCGGCCGCGAGGATGCGCGCCGCCCGCGCGGAGCCCTGTCCGGGCGCCTCCAGCACGACCTCGCCGGCGAGCGCGAGCAGCGCGTCCCCGGCCAGGATCGCGGACGCCTCGCCGAAGACCGTCCACGCCGCCGGGCGGTGCCTCCGCGTCCGGTCGCCGTCCATGATGTCGTCGTGCAGGAGCGAGAACGCGTGGGTCAGCTCGACCGCGACCGCCCCCGGAAGGGCGCTCTCCTGCGGCGCCACCGCGGCGCGGGCCGACAGCAGCGCCAGCGCCGGGCGGAGCGCCTTGCCGGCGGGCGCCTTGCGCGGCCGGCCCTCCTTGTCCGTCCAGCCGAGATGGTAGGCGGCGACCCGGTAGGTGCGCGGGTCGAGCCGGCCGACCGCGGCGCGCAGCGCGCCGTCGACGAGCTCGCGGACATCGGTCATCGAGCCGGGAACAGCCGTCACCGGTCCCGCACCCCCTCCAGGTGGCGGCGGGCCAGGCGCGCGGCGGTGAGGCCGCTGCGCACTGCTCCCTCCATGGTGTCGGGCCAGCCCGTGTCGGTCCACGCGCCGGCCAGGAACAGTCCGGGCGCCCGCGTCGCCGCGCCGGGGCGGGCGGCCGCGGTGCCCGGGCGCTGCCGGAACGTCGCCCGCCGCTCCCGCGTCACGAAGAAGTCCCGGACGCGGGCGTCCCGCGCGGCGGGCAGCAGCCGCCGCAGCTCGGGCGTGAACCGGGCGCGCAGCTCGGCGGTCGGCATGTCGACCCAGCGGTCCGCGGCCGACAGCGAGACCGCGAGGTACTGGCCGCCGCGCAGCCCGCTCACGGCCGTCCGGTCGAACACCCACTGCGCGGACGAGCCGACGGCGGCGGCGAACGGCCCGTCCATGACCGGGCGGTCGTAGACGACGTGCACGTTCACGATCGGGCTGGCGTCGAGCTCGGGCCAGGGCAGCGGGTCCGGCAGCGCCTGCGCGGGCAGCAGCCGCGCCGCCGCGTCGTGCGGCACCGCCATGATCACCGCGTCGGCGGCCATCGGGACGCCGTCCACGACGACCTTCGGGTCGGTGGTGACCGCCTCGACCTTGGCCTTGAGGCGGACGGTCCCGCCCATCTCCGCGATCCGCCGCAGCGCCGGGCCGCCGTGCAGCTCCTCCAGCGGCACGAGCGGCAGCCCGATGTCGGCCGCGTCGGCGCGCCCGAACAGCGCGTGGCGGCACACCATGGCCGACAGCCCGAGCGCCGCCTCGTCCACCTCGGCGTTCAGCGCGGAGGTGAGGAACAGGCCCCAGAGCGCCTGCCGGGCCCACGGCCGCTGCCCGTGCTCGGCGAGCCACGCGCCCGCCGACACGGCGTCGGCCGCCGGGTCCGCGGGGTCGACGCGGCGCAGCGCCGCGGACGCGCGGACGGCCCGGAGCCGGTCGGCGGGCGACAGCGGCGAGTACCGGGCCAGCGCGGGGAGCATGTGCAGCGGGCTGGGCAGCCGCGACCGCCGCAGCCTCGCCCGCCCCATGCCTGGCACCAGGACGGGCACGTCGAACCGGTCCTGCGTCTCGACCAGGTGGTCGGCGCGCAGCCTGCGCAGCAGCCCCTGGTACGCGGAGCAGCACCGCAGGAACACATGCTGCCCGTTGTCGATGCACAGCTCGCCGCGGGAGAACGAGTGCGTCGCCCCGCCCAGCCAGGGACGGGACTCCACGAGCGTCACCGGCACGCCCGACTCCCGCAGCGCGATCGCGGCGCTGATGCCGGCGAGCCCGCCGCCCACGATCACGACGCTCACCGCTCCACCCCCGACAGCGCACGCGCGGCCACGACCGCCTTCTGCCACGTCGGCAGCGACATCCGGGTGTTCAGCGCGAGCGCCGGGTTCGCCGCGATGCTCTCCAGGAGCCGCCGGTAGATGCCGGCCATCGCCGCCGTGCAGGCGGCGCTGCGCCGGTCCAGCAGCGGCAGCAGCCGCAGCCCCTCGGCGTACCAGGCGCGCGCCCGCTCCGCCTGGAAGCCGACCAGCTCGTTCAGCCGCCACGGCGGGTCGACGAACATGCCGGACTCGTCCAGCTCCAGGGT
This sequence comes from Actinomadura sp. 7K534, assembly GCF_004348575.1. Lineage (NCBI taxonomy): Bacteria > Bacillati > Actinomycetota > Actinomycetes > Streptosporangiales > Thermomonosporaceae > Actinomadura > Actinomadura sp. 7K534. Next base: position 11,394 of record NZ_SMKB01000117.1, on the reverse strand, counting down.
GCAGCGGAACCGCTTCAGGTCCTCGGCCGGGATGTAGATCCGCCCGGCCAGCCGGTCCTCCCGCACGTCCCGCAGGATGTTGGTGAGCTGGAGGGCCACGCCGAGCGAGTCCGCGAGGCCCTCCGCGCGCTGCCGCCCGTCCGAGCCGAACACCCCGAGGGACAGCCGGCCGACCGTCCCGGCGACCCGCTGGCAGTAGCGCAGCAGGTCGTCGAACGTCTCGTAGTCGGCGCCCCGCACGTCGTCCTCGCAGCCGTCGATCAGCTCGTCGAACGCGTCCAGCGGGATCGGGTAGCGGTTCGCCGCGTCGGCCAGCGCGGTCAGCACCGGGTGCCCCTCCAGCGCGGTGACGTCGGCGCGCCGCCGCAGCACCTCCTGGACGGTCGTCAGCCGGCGCCGCGACCGGTCGAGGAGGTCGAGCCGCACGCACGCCGGCTCCGGCCCGTCCCCGACGTCGTCGACGCCGCGCGCGAACGCGTAGATCGCGCTCATCGCCCGCCGCTTCGGGGCGGGCATCAGCCGGATCCCGTAGGAGAAGTTCCGGGCCTCCTCGCGCACCACCCGCTCGCAGTGCCGGTAGGCCTCCAGGACCCGCTCGGCACGCGCACCGGTCTCCGAAACCGCCGTCATCTCGCCTTCCCCCTTCCAGCGGCGCGCGCCCACCGGGCCACCAGCTCGGCCCGGCGCGGCCGCGGCGGCCGCGCGAGCACGTCGTAACGGCCGCGCGCCAGGTCGGCCAGCGCCGCCCGGCCCCCGGCCACATAGCCCGCCACGGCGAAGCGCGCCCACCCGGTCAGCTCCGCCAGCAGCGGCGCGGCCCCCCGGTCCAGCAGCTCCGCGGCGCGGCCGGACTCCAGCGCCAGCACGCCCCGCAGCCGCGTCGGCGTCACCGCGCGGGCCAGGTCCTCCTCCGCGCAGCCGAACCGCCGCAGGTCCTCGCCCGGCAGGTAGATCCGGCCGTTGCGGTAGTCCTCCCCGGCGTCCTGGCAGTGCTCGATGAGCTGCAGCGCGGTGCAGACGTCGTCGGACGCCGCGGCGAGCGCCGGCCGGTGCGCGCGGAACAGGTGCAGCACGATGCGTCCCACGGGCGCGGCCGACAGGGCGCAGTAGCCGGCCACGTCCGCGAACGTCTCGTACCGGTGGACGACCTGGTCCTGCCGGTTGGCCCGGACCAGGTCGCGGAACGGCTCCTGCGGGAGCCGCCGGGCGTGCACGGTCCCTGCCAGCCTCCGTAACTGCGGCAGGTTCGGCGTCCGGCCGGCGAACACGCGGTCCAGGTCGTCGTCCACGAGGCCGAGGAGCTTGGCGCGCTGCTCCGGCGGGGCCTCGTCGCCGATGTCGTCGACGAGCCGCGCGAAACCGTAGACGGCGCGCAGCCCGGCGCGGTGCCGGGCGGGCAGCAGCCGTGCCGCGACGGGGAAGTTCTCCCGCGCGGCGAGCCGGTCCAGGGCGCGGTCGTGCTCGGCGGCGCTCCAGGGCGGTTCAATGATCACCTTCAAGAGATCGACCGGACCGCCACCAGAGAAACTCTGGCCAAGGTATGGAGTTGGTGAAACGCAGCGTGGCGGGCGACGGACCGTTTCCGGACCGGTGGCGCTCCGCGGGTTGACCTTCTCGCCCGCGCATGCGATAACACTGTTACGTCCAGAAAACATCGTTACTAGAGGATGGCCGATGGCAGCGAACCCCCCGGCTCCGAGCGCGTTCCAACAGGCCCAGCGGCAGGGCGACGAGGCGATCCGCACCTCGCTGCTGGACGCCGCGAGCCGCCTGCTCGCCGCCGAGGGCCCCCAGTCGCTCGCGCTGCGGCGGATCGCCGCCGAGGTCGGCTGCTCCACCACCGTCCTGTACCGGATGTTCGGCGGCAAGGCCGGGCTCATCGAGGCGCTCTACATCGAGGGCTTCGAACGGTTCCGGCGGCGCCTCGCCGCCGTCCCCCGCGACCCCGACCCCCGCGCCTACCTGCGCGAGCTGGGGCTCGCCTACCGGGACAACGCGCTCACCGAGCGCAACTACTACGGGCTGATGTTCGGCGAGCCGGTCCCCGGGTTCGAACCCGGGCGGCAGGCCTTCGACACGGCCCTGTCCGCCTACCAGATCCTCGAGGACGCCGTGGTCGACTGCGCCGCCGCCGGCCTGCTCATCGACGCCGAGCCGCGGCACGTCGCCGTCTCGTTCTGGGCGGCGGTCCACGGCTTCGTCAGCCTCGAACTCGACGGCCACCTGCCGGACGCCGACGCCATCATCTGCACCCTCATGCAGGGCGCGTCGTCCGGTTTCTTCGTCACCCCCCGGAAGTGAGGTCACCATGGCCAACCCGTACCTGCAGGGACTGCTGGCGCCCGTCACCGAGGAGGTGACCGCGCACGACCTGCCCGTCACCGGGCGGATCCCGTCCGGCCTGCGCGGCCGCTACCTGCGGATCGGCCCGAACCCGCTCGGGCCCGAGGACGAATCGTCCTACCACTGGTTCCTCGGCGACGGCATGGTCCACGGCGTCCGGCTCCGCGACGGCCGCGCCGAGTGGTACCGCAACCGCTGGGTACGCTCGATGAAGGTCGCCGAGGGACTCGAGGAGCCGTGGCCCGCCGGGCCCGTCGTCGAGGGCTTCGACCTGGCCCCCAACACGCACGTCATCGCGCACGCCGGAGACACCCTCGCCCTCGTCGAGGCGGGCGCCAGGCCCTACAGGCTCGACTACGAGCTGAACACCCTCGGCCCGTGCGACTTCGGCGGCACCCTCAAGGGCGGCTACACCGCCCACCCCAAGGAGGACCCGGAGACCGGCGAACTGCACGCCATGGGGTACTACTTCGGCTGGGAGCACCTGGAGTACACCGTCCGGGGCACGAACGGCGAGATCGTCCGCTCGGTGGAGATCCCGGTGCAGGACAGCCCGATGGTCCACGACTTCGCGCTGACGCAGAAGTACGTCGTCATCTACGACCTGCCGATCACGTTCTCGATGGCGCTGGCCGAGGCGGGAGCAGGGCTCCCGTACGAGTGGAACGACGCGCACCAGGCGCGGGTGGGCCTGATGCCGCGCGACGGCGGGGCGGACGACGTCCGCTGGATCGACATCCCGCCGTGCTGGGTCTTCCACACCCTGAACGCGTACGACGACGGCGACGACGTGATCGTGGACCTGGCCCGCTTCCCCAGCTTCATGCACGGCGGGCGGCTGGAGGGCAACCCGCCGCCGGTCCTGGACCGCTGGACGATCGACCCCGCCGCCGGGAAGGTCGTGCAGGAGACCGTCGACGACCGCCCCCAGGAGTTCCCGCGCATGGACGAGCGGCTCAGCACGCACCGCCACCGGTACGGCTACACCGTCACCGCGGGGGTCGTCGTGCAGGACAAGGTCGGCGAGGCCCTGATGAAGCACGACTACCGGAGCGGGACGTCCGAGACGCGCCTGTTCCCGGCCGGGTCGGGCGTCGGCGAGGCCGTGTTCGTCCCGGCCGCGCCGGACTCCGCCGAGGACGACGGCTACCTGATGACGCTGGTGTTCGACCCCGTCCGGCAGGGCACCGACCTCGTCATCATCGCCTCCCAGGACTTCACCGGCGAACCCGTCGCGACCGTCCACCTCCCGGTCCGCGTCCCCCTCGGCTTCCACGGCTCCTGGGCACCGGACCTCCGCTGAGCCCCCGCCGGGGAGGTCGTTAGTCTCGGGGCATGCCGACCCACGAGCGCGAGATCACCGAGCCCGTCGACCTGTGCCTGCCGGACGGGCGGCTGAACCCGGACGCGGTCGGCTGGACGCGGCGCCCCCTCCACCGCGCGAACCTGCGCGGCTGGGGGCGGGCCAAGCGCTGGGAGTACTGGGGCATCGTCACGCCCCGGCACATCATCGGCCTCGTCGCCTCGTCGATCGACTACGCCGGGGTGCACGGCGTCTACGTCCTGGACCGCGAGAGCGGTGAGGAGACCGCCAGGGACGCGGTGGTGCCGTTCGCGCGCGGCGCCGTGTTCCCCGACCGCAGCGGCGAGGGCGAGGCGTCGGTGCGTGGCGGGGGAGTGGCGGTCGGCGTCCGGCAGCACCCGGGCGGCTCCCGCGTGCGCGCCCTCGCGCCCGGAGCGGGGATCGACCTTGACGTCGAGATCCCGCTGGAGGAGGGCCACGAGTCGCTCGGCGTGGTGATCCCGTGGGGGGCGCGGCGGTTCCAGTACACGGTGAAGGACGTCGGGCGGCCGGTGGCCGGGCGGCTGCGGCTGCCCTCCGGCGAGCACGAGATCGGGGAGGGCGCGTTCGCGGTGCTCGACCACGGGCGCGGCAAGTGGCCGTACCGGATGACGTGGAACTGGGCGGCGGCCGCCGGGCCGGGCGTGGCGCTCCAGCTCGGCGGCAAGTGGACGGACGGCACCGGCATGACGGAGAACGCGGTCTTCGTCGACGGGCGCCTCCACAAGATCGGCGAGGAGCTCCGCTGGGACTACGACCGGGACGACTGGCTGCGCCCCTGGACGATCACCGGGGCCCGCGTCGAGGCCGAGTTCCGGCCCTTCCATGAGAAGGTCGCGCGCACCGAACTGGGCGTCGTCGGCACCGAGACCCACCAGTGCTTCGGCCGCTTCAGCGGGCGCGCCCGCACCGACGGCGGGACCTGGATCGACTTCGACGGCCTCACCGGGTGGGCGGAGGAGGCCCGTCAGCGCTGGTGAGGCGGAGCCGGGCGGTGACCGACCGCACCAGCCTCTCCGGGAGCTTGCAGACCTCGCGGTCGTAGGTGAGCAGGCCGTTCAGCTCGTCCTCGACGTCCGAGAGCTGCGTGTAGACGGTCGCGCTCAGCCCCTCCGGGATCGCGGGGACGATCTGCCGCGCGTGCAGCCGCGCGAACGCGGCGCCGAGGCGCTCGGGGGAGTCGTAGCGCTTGTATCCGAAGTCCTTGTCGTTGAAGGCGTGGCCGTCGAGCCGCAGGTTGTACCCGCCGTATTCGGAGAGGACGAGCACGCGCGGGTCGTCGCGGCGCGGCACGCGGAAACGCCGGAAGTAGACATGGAGGCTGCGCAGGTCGCCGGCACCCTGGTCGTGCCAGCCGCTCGCGTGGTCGACGGTCCGCGTCGGGTCGAGCGCCTTGACCTCCCCGGCGATGGCGGCGGCGTCGAACTGGCCCCAGCCCTCGTTGAACGGCACCCACACGGCGATGCTCACCACGTTCCGCAGGTGCTCGATCGTCTCGCGCGTCTCCTCGCGGAAACGTGCCCGGCCGCCCGGATCGGCCCGCCCGAACCGGTTGTGCTTCGCGTCGCTCAGCCGCAGCGGCGAGACGGCCGGCGCGGTGACGACCTCGGGACGGTACGGGCCGCCGCCGTTCACCATGTCCTGCCACACCAGGATGCCGAGCCGGTCGCAGTGGTGGTACCAGCGCAGCGGCTCCACCTTGATGTGCTTGCGCAGCATGGTGAAGCCGAGCCGCTTCATCGTGGCGATGTCGTGCACCAGCGCCTCGTCGGACGGCGCGGTGTACAGGCCGTCCGGCCAGTAGCCCTGGTCGAGGATCCCGGCGTGGAAGTACGGGCGGCCGTTGAGCTCCAGCCGCGGCACGTCGTCCGCGTCGAGGCCGACGCTGAACGACCGCATGCCGATGTAGCTGTCGACGCGGTCGTCGCCCAGCCGGACGGCGACGCCGTAGAGGAACGGGTCCTCGGGGCTCCACGGCCGGACGTCCGGTATGGGGATCCGCGCCGCCCGGCCGGGGACCGCTTCGGCGTTCGCGACGACCCGGCCGTCCGCGCGGATCTCGATATGGGCTCGCCGGTCCGTGTCGGCGTGCACCGTCACCTCGGCCACCGACTCGTCGAGGTGCGGGACGAGCGTGAGCCGCTCGACGTAGACCTCCGGCACACACTCGATCCACACGGTCTGCCAGATCCCGGACTGCGCCGTGTACCAGATGCCGCCGCGCTTCAGCTTCTGCTTCCCCCACCCCCGGTCGCCCGCATCGGACGGATCGCGCACCTCGACGACGAGCGTTGCGGAGCCGTCGTGCAGGGCGTCGGTGACGTCGAAGGAGAACGGCAGGTACCCGCCCTCGTGCCGGCCGACCTCGCTCCCGTCGATCAGCACGCGGCAGGACTGGTCGACCGCGCCGAAGTGCAGCAGCACACGGTGGCCGTGGGGGCGGAACTCGTCCGGGAGGGCGATGGTGCGCCGGTACCAGAGCGTCTCGCCCGGGAGGAGCTGCCGGCCCACCCCCGACAGCGGCGACTCGGGGGAGAACGGCACGATGATCTCGCCGTCGTACTCGGCCGGCTCCTCGTCGGCGAACGCGTACTCCCAGCGCCCGTTGAGGTTGAGGTAGCTGTCGCGCGCGAGCTGCGGGCGCGGATACTCGGGCAGCACCGCGTCCGGGTCGAGCGCGGCGCCCCACCGGGTCAGCAGCGTCATCGCACGGCCTCCCTCTTCATCGCGTCCCGCCGCAGCGCCAGGACCGGCGGGACGACCAGCACCAGCACGGCCGCCGCCGCGACGAAGATCGCCGGCGTCGGGACGTGCTTGAGGACGCCGAGGTCCGCGTAGCGCTCGTCGGCGCCCTTGATGACGGCGGCGCCGAGATACGGTCCGATGATCATAGGGACGAGGATCGCGAACACCATCCGCAGCCCCTGGACGTGCCCGGCCCGCCCGGGCGGCGTGTAGTCCCGCACGAGCGCGCCGATCGGTGCGAGCACCAGCATGAACCCCGACATCAGCACCAGCCCGGCGCCCGTCACCGCGGCCGTGTCGCGGGCGAGGGCCATCAGCAGCAGCCCCGCCGCGTACACCGCGAGCGCCGGCGGGAGGAACCGGACCTTCCCGACCCGGTCGATGACCCGCCCGAACAGGACGCTGACGGCGGACGCACCGGTCAGCACCACCGCCAGCACCAGCGCGTACCCCTCGATCTCCAGGTACCGCTCCAGGTAGATGATCAGGTACGGCAGGAAGACCTGCGTGGAGACGCCCCACACGCACCACGCGGACAGCGCGAAGTACAGCCCCGGGTTCGCGCGCATCGCGCCGGGGCGCAGCCCGTGCACGAGGGCGTTCAGGTACCCGCCGCCCTGCCGCTCGACCGGGTGGTCCCGGACGAAGAACCACGCGACCGCCCCGGCCGCCGCGATGATCGACCCGATGACGAGGAAGAACAGCGACCACCGCCCGTCCCGCGTCATCCAGTCGAAGCCGCCGAACACCACCAGCATCGACATCAGCGGCATGATCGCCAGCACCGACTCGACCCGCCCGCGGTTCGCGGGCCGCGTCACGTCGGTCGTCCACGCCTGGAACGCCGCGTCGTTCGCGCCCGAGCCGAGGAACGACATCACGCAGTCGAGCAGGATCACGGTGACCACCGCGACCGCGACGGCGTCGGCGACGGGCGCGATCCCCGCCATGGAGTCGACGCTGACCAGCCCGAACGCGGCCGTGCACAGCCCCCAGGCCACGTACCCGCCGGCGATGAAGGCGCGCCGCCGGCCCAGCCGGTCGGACAGCGCCCCGATCGTCAGCGTCGCCACCGTGGCCGCGGCCGCGCTCGCCGCGACCATCGCCGCGATCACGTCGGGGTTCCCGCTGATCTCCTCGTGGACGAAGACGTTGAGGTACATGTTCTCGACGGTCCAGGCGAGCTGGCCGACGAAACCGAGCACGATCAGCATCGTCCAGAGCCGGCGCCCCAGCGGAACGGCCGCGTCAGTCGTCACGAACGAGAACAGTACAAGGGGCACTTACCGGACGGCTCGCCGCCGACCGCTCAGTGGTGGGCAGCTCAGTGGTCGGCAGCTCAGTGGCGGGCGGCGCGGCGCTCGGCGCGGCGGGCGGAGCGGCGGGACGCGGGCTTGGGGGCGGTGCGCAGCCACACCTCGATCTGGGCGCCGCCCAGCGGCGAGGTGCCGACGCGCAGCGAGCCGCCGGTCGACTCCGCCAGCCGCCGCGCGATGTCCAGGCCCAGCCCCGTGGACCCGGCGCCGCTGGCGCCGCGGCGCAGCGCCGCGTCGGCGTCGGCGATGCCGGGGCCGGCGTCGCCGAACAGCAGCCCGGTGGAGCTCCGGCCGCGGTGGACGGTGAGGCGGAAGGCCGTGCCGTGCGGGGTGTGCCGGAAGATGTTGCCCATCAGCGCGTCCAGGGCGGCGGCCAGCTCGGTCTCCGGGACCGGGACGGGCGCGGGCGCGTCGGCGCCGACCAGGTCCCAGCCGCGGTCCTGGTCCTCGGCCAGCGCCGACCAGAACGCGAGCCGCCGGCGGACCACCTCGGACGCGTCGCAGCCCGCCGCCGCGGCCGGCCGGCCCGCCGCGCCGGACGGCCCGCCGGGCCGCCGGGCCGCGGCGATGATCTCGTCGACGGCCGTCTCCAGCCGTTCCAGCGCGCCGCGGCTCTGCGCCAGCCGGGCCGGGTCGCCGGGGTTGGCCGCCAGCCCGTCGAGGTCGACCCGCAGCGCGGTCAGCGGGGTCCGCAGCCGGTGCGACAGGTCGGCGCCCGCCTCCCGCTCGGCGGCCAGCAGCCGGGCCAGCCGGTCGGCCATGTGGTTGAACGCCTCGCCGGCCGCGCGCAGCTCCGGCGGCCCCTGCGGCTCGACCCGCGCCGCCAGGTCCCCCGCGGCGACGTGGGTGACCGCGCGGACGAGCCGGTCGGTGGCCCGCACCACCCGCTTGGCCAGCCGGTCGGCCATCGCCACCGACACCAGCACCAGCGCGAGCGCCACCAGCGCGAGGATCAGCCAGGACCTGGCGACGCCCCGGCTCAGCTCCCGCTGCGGCACGTACACCTCGATGACGGCGAAGGTGCCGGCCTCCAGCAGGACCGGGCGCAGCAGCACCTTCCCGCCCGGGGCCTCGACGGTGGACGTGCGGCCCAGCCGCCGCGCCTCGGCGAGGTCGGCGGGCGGGGCGTGCGGCGCCCCGAGGGCCTGCCCGGTCGGCAGGTGCAGCGCCAGCCGCCCCGCCGTCCCGGCGGGCACCGAGCCGACCGCGTCGGTCAGCGCGGCCGGGTCGCCGGTCACCGACAGGACCGGCACGAGGGAGGCCGCCTGCCGCTCGGCGGCGGTCAGCGCCCGGTCGTGCGCCATCTGGCCGTTCAGCAGCCCCAGCGGGACGACGAACGACAGCGCGACCATCGCCGTCACCGCGGTGGCGACGCGCGCCAGCGAAGTTCTCATCCCGCACGACCTCCCGGCAGGTACTACGGCGAAGCGGCCGTGTAAGGACCAAAAATTATGCTCTTATGGGACGTATGAGGCCCATGCGAGGACGAGTCGGTTTCATCGCGGTGTGGACGGCCACCACGCTCACCGGCATGGCGATCAGCTGGGCCGGGGTGAGCGGCGCGATGCGCGGGACGGCCGAGGCCACCCCCGACCGCGCCGCCGAGGTCCCCGTCCTGCAGGGGCGGCCTCCCGTCTCGGGCCCGTCCGCCGCACCGGCGGAGCCCTCCGGCACCCCCTCGCCCTCCGCGTCCGCCACGTCCTCCTCCGCCAAGCCGGGCGGATCGCCCACCGCCGCGCCCGGCGGCGGCCGGTCGCCGTACCCGGGGGCCTCCCGCCGGCCGGACGAGCGGGTGCGGACCTACACGGTCAAGTCCGGGCGCGTGGTGCTGGCCCTGTCCGACAAGTCCGCGCGGCTGGTGTCGGCCACCCCCGACGACGGTTTCCAGGCCAAGGTGTGGCGGCAGGAGCAGTGGCTGCGCGTCGATCTGACCGACGACGTCCACGGCTCGGCGGTCTTCGCGACCTGGCACGACGGCGCGGTGCGCGTCCAGGTCTACGAGTACTGAGCGACCCGCGGGACCGCGGGTCATTCCGGGGCCGTGAGCATCACGCCCACGCCCCGCACGGTGTGCAGGTAGCGCGGCGACGCGGAACGTTCCCCCATCTTCCGGCGGAGCCAGGACAGGTGGACGTCGATGGTCTGGTCGTCGCCGTAGGGCTGCTGCCACACCTCGGTCAGCAGTTCCCGCCGGGTCACGACGCGCCCGGCGTTGCGGGCCAGGAATGCCAGCATGTCGAATTCCAGGCGCGCCAGTTGCAGAGCGGTGCCGCCGAGTTTCGCCTGTCGCCGGTCGAGGTCGATATTCAGTTCCCCGACCTGCAATGCCCGCTGCCGGGTCTCCGTTCGCGTCCGCCGCAGAACGGCCTCGATCCGCGCGTGCAGATGGCCCGCGGAAAAAGGCTTGACCAGATAGTCGTCGGCGCCCGACTGCAGCAGGCGGATGATCTCCGGCTCGCCGTCCCGCGCGGTCGCCACGATCACCGGCACGTCCGAGACCGCGCGCAGCATCTTCAGCGCCTCGCCGCCGTCCAGGTCGGGCAGCCCCAGGTCGAGGACCACGACGTCGGGCGCGTGCGCCGCCGCGTCGCGCAGCGCGTCCAGGGCGCGTGCCGCGCTGCGCACCGCGTGGCCGAGGTCCCGCAGTTCCCGCAGGAACGCCTGCCGGACGTGGTCGTCGTCTTCAACCAGCAACACGGTAGCCACGGTCGGACGATAGCCTAACGAGTAAGGACCGAAAGGTCCGTTTCCAGATGTTGGGTCATGGCGCCGGGAAGCCCGCCGCGGACGCGTGCCGCCGGGCGGACCGAGGCCGCCGCGGCCTCGCTCCGCCCGGTGTCCGGCGCTCCGCGGGGAGCCCGTCCGGCCTCAGCTGTTGAGCATGCCGAGCATCTGCCGGATCTGGTCGGTCCGGGACTCCTTGACGCGCTTCGCGAACGCCTTGGCGTCGGCGTCCCCGCCCTTGGCCGCCTCGTCCTCGGCCATCTTCACCGCGTTGTGCTGGTGCGCGACGAACAGGTTGAGGAACGCCGGCTCGAAGGCGGCCCCGGTGGTCCGCTTCAGGGTCTTGATCTCCTTCGGCCCGGTGGCCGGCAGGCCGCCGTGCTCGGCGTGCAAGCCGGGCGCGTGGTCCGTCGTCGTCGGCTCGGACCACTTGCGCAGCCAGGAGGTCATCGTCTTGACCTCCTCGGTCTGCGTCGCCGCGACGGCCGCCGCGAGGTTGCGCACCTCGGCGCGCTTCGCGCGGTCGGCGGCCACCCGCGCCATCTCCACGCCCTGCTCGTGATGGGCGATCATCATCTGCAGGAACATCACGTCGTGCTCGTTGTAGCCGGACGGGGCCGGCGCGTCCGAGGCGGCGCTCGCCGGCTCGGTCGAGGCCCGCCGCTCCTGGCCGCCGCCGCACGCCGTCAGCATCAGGGGGAGGACGAGCACGGCGGGCAGCACGATCCGGCGCAGGGGGCGGCGGCTCACAGCGCCAGCCACAGGGCGGGGGTGAACACCGGCTCCCAGCTGCGGATCGTGGTGTGACCCTGGCGGCAGCGGTACCTGGTGCCCTCGTAGGTGACCACGTCGCCGACCTTGTAGGTCACGCCGGGCTGCCATTCCGCACCGTCCGCGGGCGCGCCCGTGGGCTCGGGCCGGGAC
>NZ_SMKB01000116.1:0-22924 GCF_004348575.1 Actinomadura sp. 7K534 | reverse complement strand
GCCATGGGCTGCTGAGGGGGCTGCTGAGGGGGCGCGGGCGGCGGCGGAGCGGCCTGGTGGCCGGGGTCGTCGACCGAGATGCCGTAGTCGGTGGCCAGGCCGGCGAGCCCGGAGTCGTAGCCCTGCCCGACCGCGCGGAACTTCCAGGCGCCCTGCCGGCGGTAGAGCTCGCCGAGCACGAACGCCGTCTCGCTGGTCGCGCCCACGCTGTCGAACCGGGCGACCTCCGCGCCGCCCGCGGCGTCCACCACCCGCACGTACAGGCCCTGGAACTGGCCGAACGTCCCGCCGTCGGACGACGCCGCGATCACGATCTTGTCGATGGCCGGCTCGACCCGGTCCAGATCGACCGAGAGGACGTCCAGGACGGTCGGCCCCCGCTGCTTGCCCTCATGGCGAACCGCGCCCGAGCTATGCGCGGGCTGGTTGTAGAAGACGAAGTCGTCGTCCGAGCGCACCCGGCCGGATTCGGCCAGCAGGAGCGCCGACGCGTCCGCGTCGGGCACGCCCAGACCACTCTGCCAGCCCAGCTCGACCCGGACCGAGGGAACCGGCACCGCGGTGTTGGCGCCCTTCTGCAGCGACATGCACGCTCCTCATCGTCGATCGGTGACCCCAACCTACGGCCAGTCATGGCGACCCCGCGACCTGCCGCGGAAGGAAAAGACGTGTGGGAACGGCTTGGAGTTCCGTACCGGAACGCCCCGCACGGCGGTGCCGCGCCGCGCTTAGGGAACGCGGGCGGTCCACTCCGGGGTGCCGAACTTGTCGGTGACGTACTTGCCCGCGAGGCGCAGCTCGTCCTCCGTCACCCGGTCGCGGGCCAGCCCGTACCGGCCGCGGAAGTGCTCGATCATCCGGTCGATGACCCGCTCCCGGGGCAGCCCCGTCTGGCGGCGCAGCGGATCGACGCGCTTGACCGCGCTGGCGATCCCCCGGTCGGAGATCTTCTCCCTGCCGATCCGCAGCACCCGCAGCATCTTCTCGGCGTCGATGTCGTACGCCATCGTCACGTGGTGCAGGACCACGCCCGAGGACAGCCGCTTCTGCGCCGCGCCCGCGATCTTGCCGTGGTCGGAGGTGATGTCGTTCAGCGGCTGGTACCACGCCCTGATCCCGAGCTCGCCGAGCGCCCCGAGCACCCAGTCGTCCAGGAACGCGTAGCTCTCCGCGAACGACATGCCGGCGACCAGCGTGTCCGGCGCGTACAGCGAGTACGTGATCGTGTTGCCGGGCTCGATGAACATCGCCCCGCCGCCGCTGATCCGCCGGACCACCGTGACCCCGTACCGTTCGGCGGCCGCGGCGTCGACCTCGTTGCGCAGCGACTGGAAGCTGCCGATGACCACCGCGGGCGACGCCCACTCCCACACCCGCAGCGTCGGGGGCCGCCGGCCCGCGCCGACCTCCTCCGCGAGGACCTGGTCGAGCGCCATGTGCAGCACGGGCTCCTGCGCCGGCTCGTGGATCAGGTGCCAGTCGTGGTCGCGCCAGTCCGACGCCCGCACGAGCGCCCGCCGCACCGCGATGCCCACGGCCTCGGCGGTGATCCCCAGCATGGCCGTGCCGTACGGCAGCCCCGCCTCGACGCGTTCACCGATCGCCTTGGCGTCGAGCTTCGCCGGCAGACCCTCCAGCGCGGCGTTGATGGCGTCCAGCGCCTCGTCGGGCTCCAGGAAGAAGTCGCCGCTGATCCTCGGCCCGCGCAGCAGGCCGTCCACGACCTCGACGTCTGCGACGACGAGCTTGCCACCCGGGACTTTGTACTCACCGTGCATCACACTCGTGCCAACCTCGGCTGAGCGTGCTTGATTCCTCGCCGGGCGGGGGCCGGGGCGCCGGCTCAGGCGACCGCCCGGAGCCGCGCGTCGAGTGCCTCCAGGTCAGGGACGAACCACACGTGACCGGACGCGTTCGATTCACTGACGAGCGCCCGCAGCGCCGAGCTCGCGGCCAGGTGCGCGGAGATGTCCCCGACGACGGCCAGCCGCAGCCGGTAGTTGACGAACTTCTGCATCACCTCGCCGGCGAACCGGGTGCCCAGGGAGAAGAAGTCCTCGTCCAGCCGGCCCGCGGGCAGGGCCACCACCTCGGCGCCGAGGAACGCCGCACCGATCAGGTCGAGCGCGTCCTCCACGGTCGCCACCGGCGGACCGTCCGGGTCGCACACCATCACCTGCACGCCCGCGCGCTCCTGCATGACGTCAGCCATCGCCATCCTCCCGGACGAGCAATCCGTTGTCGCCGCCGAGCACCGCTTCGAGCAGGCGCAGCACATCGGCGGTGGCGGCGGCGCCGCCCAGAATCACGATCTTCATGCGGTTCCGCTCCCGGTCGTGCACCGTCTGCACGCGGAGCTGGTGGGACGGGTCCCCGGTGTTCACCCCGGCCAGCAGGAGCGTGCCCAGCCGGTCGGCCGCGGCACGGTCGATGCCGTCGACCTGCACGATGCTCGACACCTCCACCTGCGGGGCGCCCGCGGGAGCGGACTCCGCGGACCTCCCGCGCCCGGTCAGCTCGTCCAGGTCCGCCTGGGCGATCCGGTACTGCTTGCCGATCCGCACCGCCTTGAGCCGGCCGGTGCGGATGTAGCCCCGCACGGTGCGCACGTGCAGCCCGAGCAGCTCCGCGACCTCCTCGACCGCGTACATTTTCTCAGCCATCGTTCCCCATCGTACCTAATTCAAGAAACGATAGGTAAGTTTAGGGAACACTAGCGTGAACCCCTTCCTCTGCGGCGGGTGACCTGTCGCATTGACGGCTCCCCGCACCGATTCACCTGGTATGTTCGCGCGACCCGACCGGCTGAGGTCATACTCTCCGTCGGACACCGGGCCGGAATCCCCCGTGAAGGAGTCGATGGCATGCGGACAAGGCCGCTCTACGACATCGCGGCGGTCCTCGCGCGACTCGGCGTGGGCGTCGTGTTCATGGCGCACGGCTGGCAGAAGATCGAGGCGGGCGTCACCGCGACGAGCCGCTCGTTCGACGACCTCGGCGTCCCGCTGCCGACCGCCGCCGCCGTCTACTCCGCCTTCGTCGAACTCCTCGGCGGGGCCGCGCTGATCGCCGGGCTCGGCCTGCCCGTCACCGGCGCCCTGCTCTTCCTGGACATGGCCGGCGCGTTCGTCTTCGTGCACGTGGACCAGGGCCTGTTCATGGTGGACGGCGAGAACGTCCAGAACGGCTACGAGCTCGTCCTCGCCCTCGGCATGGTCAGCCTGCTGTTCGCCGCGGGCGGCGGCGGCCGGCTGACCGCCGACCAGTGGATCCTGGGGCGGCGGGCGCGGGCCCCGGAGAACGACGGCGACGAGGAGGAGGACGCCGCGAGCTTCGTGGCGTCGCTTCGCGCGGCCGAGTCCAAGCCCGCGAAGAAGCCCCGCTCCCCCCGTCCCGCGAAGGACCGGACGCCCTCCCTGGAGCCGCCCAAGGACACCGGCGCCCCCGACAAGCCGGACACGTCCGGGTCCGGCAAGGCCGGGGAAGGCGCCGAGGACGACGTGCTGGTCGCGGGCCGCAAGAACCAGCGGCGCCGCGCGTCCCGCACCCAGCCGATCAAGCGCACCCCCGGCACGGACGAGGACGCCCCCACCTGAGACGCCGAGGAGGGAACCGGCCGAAGCCGATTCCCTCCCTGAAGCCGCGAGCCCGCCCGGGCCCGGCCACGCTGACCGGGCCCGCCACGAACCCTTAGCTGCAGCCGCTGGTGGAGCCGCAGCCCTCGCAGACGTAGCAGCTGCCCGCGGGACGCATCTTCGTGCCGCAGGTCAGGCACAGCGGCGCGTCCGCCGTGCGGCCCTCGCGGCTCTCGATGATCTCCATGGACGACCGCGCCTCACCCGCCGGGGCCGCGGCCGCCGCCTGCGGCCTGCTGATCTCGGCGGACTGGGCCAGCGACTCGTGGTCGACCTCGTCGCCGTGCAGGGCGGCCGGGTCCTCTCCATTGGCCTGCATCGCGCGCTCCTCGGCGGTCAGGATGCCGAGCCCCGCGCGCTCCTCGTACGGCAGGTGGTCCAGCGCCAGCCGGCGGAAGATGTAGTCCATCACCGACGTCGCCATGCGGATGTCCGGGTCGTCGGTCATGCCGGCGGGCTCGAACCGCATGTTGGTGAACTTCTCCACCCACGTCTCCAGCGGCACGCCGTACTGGAGGCTGATGGAGATCGCCATCGAGAAGGCGTCCATCACACCGGCGAGCGTGGAGCCCTGCTTGCCGAGCTTGAGGAAGACCTCGCCGACACCGTCGTCGGGGTAGGACGACGCCGTCATGTACCCCTCGGCCCCGGCCACGGAGAAGCGGGTCACGGTCGCCGGGCGCTGCTTCGGCAGCCGCCGGCGGACGGGACGCGGCGTCGCCGGCTCCGCCTTCTCCGCCTCCTTCTTGCCCGCGGCCGACAGCGGCTGGCCCACCTTGCAGTTGTCGCGGTAGATCGCCAGGGCCTTGAGCCCGAGCCGCCAGCCCTCGAAGTAGACCCGCTCGATGTCCTCGATCGTGGCCTTCTCCGGCATGTTCACGGTCTTGGAGATCGCCCCGCTGAGGAACGGCTGCACCGCCGCCATCATCCGGACGTGCCCCATCGGGCTGATCGCCCGCTCGCCCATCGCGCAGTCGAACACCTCGTAGTGCTCGGGCCGCAGGCCGGGGGCGTCCACCACGTGCCCGTGCTCGGCGATGTACTCGACGATCGCCTCGATCTGCTCCTGCTGGTAGCCGAGCTGCTCCAGCGCCCGCGGCACCGTGTGGTTGACGATCTGCATCGAACCGCCGCCGACGAGCTTCTTGAACTTCATCAGCGCAAGGTCGGGCTCGATGCCGGTCGTGTCGCAGTCCATCATCAGGCCGATGGTCCCGGTGGGCGCGAGCAGGCTGGCCTGGGCGTTGCGGTAGCCGTGCTTCTCACCGGCCTTGAGGCACTCCTGCCACTGCTTCGCGGCCGTGGCGTGGATGGCCTTGTCCATGTCGCCGAGCGTCCGGATGCCGTCGTTCGCCGCGGCGTGCTTGCGCATGACGCGCTTGTGGCCCTCGGCGTTGCGCGCGTACCCCGCGTACGGGCCGACGACGCCGGCCATCTCGGCGGACCGGCGGTAGGCGACGCCCGTCATCAGGGACGTGATCGCCGCGGCGAGCGACCGCCCGCCGTCGGAGTCGTAGGCGTGGCCGGTCGCCATCAGCAGCGCGCCGAGGTTGGCGTACCCGATGCCGAGCTGCCGGTAGTCGCGGGTCGTCTCCGCGATCTTCTCCGTCGGGAAGTCGGCGAACGTGATCGAGATGTCCATCGCCGTGATGATCAGCTCGGTGAGCTTGACGAACCTGGCGACGTCGAACGTCCCCGCGTCGGTGAGGAACTTCAGCAGGTTGATGCTCGCCAGGTTGCAGGACGAGTTGTCCAGGCTCATGTACTCCGAGCACGGGTTGCTCGCGGTGATGCGCCCGGTCTCGGGGTTGGTGTGCCAGTCGTTGATCGTGTCGTCGTACTGGATGCCGGGGTCGGCGCACTCCCACGCGGCCTTCGCCATCAGCCGGAACAGGTCCTTGGCGCGGACGGTCTCCACGACCTCGCCGGTCATCCGGGCGCGCAGCGCGAACTCGCCGTCCGACTCGACGGCCCGCATGAACTCGTCCGACACGCGGACGGAGTTGTTGGCGTTCTGGTACTGGACGCTGCCGATGTCCTTGCCGCCGAGGTCCATGTCGAACCCGGCGTCCCGCAGCGCGCGGATCTTGTCCTCCTCGCGCGCCTTGGTCTCGATGAACTCCCCGACGTCGGGGTGGTCCACGTCCAGCACGACCATCTTCGCGGCCCGCCGGGTCGCGCCGCCCGACTTGATCGTCCCGGCGGACGCGTCGGCACCGCGCATGAACGACACGGGCCCGCTGGCCGTGCCGCCGGACGAGAGCAGCTCCTTGCTGGAGCGGATACGGGACAGGTTGAGGCCGGCCCCGGAGCCGCCCTTGAAGATGACGCCCTCTTCCTTGTACCAGTCCAGGATCGACTCCATCGTGTCGTCCACGGACAGGATGAAGCAGGCGCTCACCTGCTGCGGGGACTTGGTCCCGACGTTGAACCAGACCGGCGAGTTGAAGCTGAACATCTGGTGGACGAGGGCGTACTTCAGTTCGTGCTCGAAGATCTCGGCGTCCTCGTCGGAGGCGAAATAGCCCTGCTCGCGGCCGGTCTTCACGTACATGCCGACGACGCGGTCGACGAGCTGCTTGAGGCTCCATTCGCGCTGCGGCGTGCCGACCGCCCCGCGGAAGTACTTGGACGTGACGATGTTGACGGCGTTCAGCGACCAGAAGTCGGGGAACTCGACGCCGCGCTGCTCGAAGTTCACCGAGCCGTCCCGCCAGTTGGTCATGACGACGTCACGACGTTCCCAGCGCAGCTCGTCGTACGGATGCACGCCGGGCGAGGTGAAAATGCGCTCGACCTTCAGCCCTTTGCGGCCCCCCTTGCCGCGCCGCGCCGTCGAGCCGCTCACCGTCTCCGTCATGACCTTCCCCCTCTCGGGCCCTCCCGCCGGGCCCTGTTCAGGAACAACCCCGCCGCCGCGTCGGGCATGCCCGCGCGGAGGCGCTTTACGTTTGCTGCTTGTGCTTCCGGAGCCCGTCCCCTACCGGGACGGGCCGGGCTCCCCCGAGGAACCGGCCTTCCGCAGTGTTTCGATCTCCTTGGCGAAGTCGTCCAGCGACTCGAAGCTCCGGTAGACCGAGGCGAATCGCAGATAGGCGACCTCATCGAGTTCGCCGAGCGGCCCCAGGATCGCGAGGCCGATCTCGTGCGAGGGGATTTCCGCGGAGCCGGAGGATCTGATCTCCTCTTCGACCCGCTGTCCCAGCTTCGCGAGCGCATCCTCGTCGACCGGACGGCCCTGGCAGGCCCTGCGCACACCGGCGATGATCTTTTCCCGGGAGAACGGCTCGGTGACCCCGCTTCGCTTGGCCACCATCACGAGCACATTCTCCTGCGTCGTGAATCGCTTGCCGCATTCGGCACACGACCGGCGGCGCCTGATGGCGGCCCCGTCGTCGGTGGAGCGGCTGTCGATCACTTTGGTGTCAGGGTTGCGGCAGAACGGGCAGTGCACGTCCAATCCCTCCCCTGGCTAAAACACTTCACACCTCTGAACATCGCCATATATAGGTGAAGTACATCGATGTGACTACTAGATGTTGTGGTGCAACCGTACGGCCCGCCGCAGGCGTACGCAACCTGATCGGATGCCTCACGGGTCACATCGGCCCGTCCCCCCAGGTCACGTAAGGCGTCCCGTTTCCCGGCCCGGGCGTGTCGTCACAGCCCGTCCGCACCACGGTCCCCGACCGTGACGGATCCCCTGGTCAGCGCCGCCTGGACCGACCCGGAACCGCTCCCGCGCCGCACCGGGAGCGGAGGCGGCTCGTACCCGGCGCCGACGGATCAACCCGTGCGCCGGGCGCTCCCAGGGGGCGGACGGCTTGGTCTCATGCACTCTCCGGCAGGCGACCACTCGTCAGCAGCGGGGCCGCGGCATGGCGGGCTCAGCGGGCGGGGAGGCGGAGTTCTTGGCCCGGCCGGACGGTCGGGTCGCCGCCCATGCCGTTCAGGTCCAAGATGCGCTGGACGACGAGACGGGGATCATTGCCCGGGTCGGTATCGGTGGCTATGTCCCAGAGGGTCTCGCCGGGCTCCACGACGACGGTTTCTCCGCGGGTGGACGGCGTATGGCTTTCCCGTCCGCCGGCCAGGGCTCCCGTACCGACGGTGAGCCACAGTGATACGAGCGTTACGGCGGCGGCGAAAATGATCAGTACCGCGCGGCCGCGGCGGGTCAGGCGGATCGGGGTCCGGTCACTCTGCGGTGAACCCGGCATCTCTCCCTCCTCGACGTCGAATGCATTTTCGATCGAACGTCTGTACGATGTTCTACAGGGGACGTCGACGAAAAGCGAGGGCATCTTCGAACAATTGTTTGATCATCGGGTCTGGACGCGATAGCGTTCCATGACAACGAGTGACGGTTCGAGGCGCCCGGGAGGCGACTAGCGATGAGCAAGGTCCGGGAGCTGCCCGACGGGCCCATGGACGAGACCGGCCTGACCCAGCGGCAGCGCATGGTACTGGAGGTGATCCGCGACTCGGTCCAGCGCCGGGGCTACCCGCCCTCGATGCGCGAGATCGGCGAGGCCGTGGGGCTGACCAGCACCTCCAGCGTGTCGCACCAGCTCCGGGCACTGCAGCGCAAGGGCTTCCTGCGGCGCGACCCGAACCGGCCGCGCGCCGTGGAGGTCCGGGTACCGGGCGCCACGCCGGTGCGCACCGACGAGGAAACCTTCGAGACGCAGGGCGCGCAGCCGACCACGGCGCAGCCCGCGCCCGCCTACGTCCCGCTGGTGGGCCGGATCGCCGCCGGTGGTCCGATCCTCGCGGAAGAGGCCGTGGAGGACGTGTTCACGCTGCCCAAGCAGCTCGTCGGCGAGGGCACGCACTTCCTGCTGAAGGTCTCCGGTGACTCGATGATCGACGTCGCGATCGCCGACGGCGACTGGGTGGTCGTGCGCCAGCAGCCGGTGGCCGAGCAGGGCGACATCGTCGCGGCCATGATCGACGGCGAGGCCACCGTGAAGACGTTCAAGCGCCGCGACGGGCACATCTGGCTGATGCCGCAGAACTCCGCCTACGAGCCGATCCCCGGCGACGACGCCTCGGTCCTGGGACGCGTGGTAGCGGTCCTGCGCAAGATGTGACCACCGGCGCCCCGACCTGATCCGCCACCCCGCCCGGACGAAGGACGGCGCCGTAAGGGAGCAGATGCAGCTGCGCGACGTCACACCCGACGACGTGGCCGCCTATGTCCGGATGCGCTGCGATCCCGGCATGATGGCCGACCTGGGCGGGCCTCTCCCCCGCGAAGGGATGGCGGAGAAGGTCCGCCTGGACGCCCGCCAGGCGGCGGACGACCGCGCATGGGTCAAGATGATCGTCCCCGACGCGGACCACCCCGACGTCGTGGCGGGGACGGTGACCATCTGGTCCCACAGCACCGGCGACGGGCCGATCTCCGAGATCGGCTGGATGGTCCTCCCCGAATTCCAGGGACGCGGCCTCGGCAAACGCGCCGTCCGCACGCTACTGGAGCAGGCCCGGGACGAGGACCGCTGGGGCCTCGTCCACGCCTTCCCGGCGATCGGCAACGCCGCCTCGAACGGCATCTGCCGTTCCCTCGGCTTCAGCCTCCTCACCCAGACCGAGGTGACCTTCGCCGGCCGACTCCTCCAGACCAACCACTGGGTCATCGCCCCGAAAACAGACCTGCGCTAACGCAGCCACTCCCAATCCCGAACAGCCGACCGCCGCGAACGCCTGACAGGCGGACCCGGCGGCCACCCGGGGACGGGCCTGCGCCGACGCAGGCGTTACCCGGTTCTGGGCGCGGCCCGATCGGCGCGCTCTGCAGGAGAGCGGACGGCGACCGTCGGCGGACGCCTGATGAGCGGGACCGGGCGGTCGCCGCTAGGCGGCCGCCCGGTTGGGTCAGCGCTTGGGGACGATGTTGACGATCTTGGGGGGGCGGACGATCACCTTGGCGATCTCGGCGTCGCCCAGGCTGTCGCGGACCCTGGTGGAGTCCAGGGCCAGGCGCTCCAGGTCGTCCGCGGTGATCGTCGGTGGGACCTCCAGGCGGTCGCGGACCTTGCCGGCCACCTGGACCACGCACGTGACCGACTCCTCCACCAGCAGGGCGGGGTCGGCGGACGGCCAGCCCGCGCGGATCACCGGTGCCTCGCGGCCCAGCAGCTCCCACGCCTCGTCGGCCGTGTAGGGCGCGAACAGCGACAGCATCGCCGCGACGGCTTCGGCGGCCTCGCGGACGGCGGGGTCCGCGGCGCCGGGGCCCGAGTCGATGGCCTTGCGGGTCGCGGTGACCAGCTCCATGATCCGGGCGATCGCGACGTTGAACCGCTGGTTCTCGACCTGGGAGGTGACCTCGTCGACGGTGTGCGCGGTGACGCGGCGCAGCGCCGTGTCGCCGGCCGTGACGTCCGCGCCGGGCGCGGAGGACACCTCGGTCGCGATGCGGTGGACGCGGGACAGGAACTTGGACATGCCGTGCGTCGACACGTCCGCCCAGTCGATGTCGTCCTCGGGCGGGCCGGAGAACAGGATCGCCAGCCGGACGACGTCCACGCCGTACTCGGCGATCTGCTCGCCCAGGTCGACGCCGTTGCCCAGCGTCTTCGACATGGCCTTGCCCTGGTTGATCACCTGGCCCTGGTTCAGCAGCCGGCGGAACGGCTCGGTGAAGTCGACCATGCCCATGTCGTGCAGGACCTTGGTGAAGAACCGGCTGTACAGCAGGTGCAGGATGGCGTGCTCGACGCCGCCGGTGTACTGGTCGACCGGCATCCACCTGCGGACCTGCTCGACGTCGAACGGGCCGTGCTCGTAGCCGGGCGAGCAGTACCGGAAGAAGTACCAGGACGAGTCGACGAACGTGTCCATGGTGTCGGTGTCGCGGGTGGCGGCGCCGCCGCACTTGGGGCAGGCGACGTTGACCCAGTCGGACGCGGCGGCCAGCGGCGAGGTGCCCTTGGGCGCCAGGTCGGCGCCGCGCAGGCCCTCGGGCAGCCGCACGGGCAGTTGCTCGTCCGGGACGGGGACCTCGCCGCACGACGCGCAGTGCACGATCGGGATCGGGCAGCCCCAGAACCGCTGCCGGGACACCAGCCAGTCGCGCAGCCGGAAGTTCACCGACGCGCGGCCGGTGCCGCGCTCCTCCAGGATCTCGGTGATGCGGGCGATGGCGTCGCCCTTGACCAGCCCGTCGATCGGGCCGGAGTTCACGATCGCGCCGTCGCCGGGGGTGGCGACGCCGGTCTCGGCCGGGTCGGGCTGCCCCGTCTCGACGACGACGCGGACGGGCAGGCCGAACTTCAGCGCGAAGTCCAGGTCGCGCTGGTCGTGCGCGGGCACCGCCATGATCGCGCCGTGCCCGTACTCGGCCAGGACGTAGTCGGACGCCCAGATCGGCAGCCGCTCGCCGTTGACGGGGTTGACCGCGTAGCGGCCCAGGAACACGCCGGTCTTCTCACGCTCGGTGGACAGCCGCTCGATCTCGCTCTCGCGGGAGACCTCGTCGCGGTACGCCTCGAACGCGGCGCGGTGGTCGGGCGCGCAGATCTCCTCGGCCAGCGGGGCGTCGGCGGCGACGACCATGAACGTCGCGCCGTACAGAGTGTCGGGGCGCGTGGTGTAGACGGTGACGGGCTCGGCACGGCCCTCGATGACGAAGTCGACGTCGGCGCCGGTGGAGCGGCCGATCCAGTTGCGCTGCATCAGCAGGACGCGCTCGGGCCACTTGCCCTCCAGCTGCTCCATGTCGTCCAGCAGCCGGTCGGCGTACTCGGTGATCTTGAAGTACCACTGCGTCAGGACGCGCTTCTCGACCAGCGCCCCGCAGCGCTCGCAGTGCCCGCCGACGACCTGCTCGTTGGCCAGGACGGTCTGGTCCTTGGGGCACCAGTTGACGTGGCCGCCCTTGCGGTAGGCCAGGCCCCGCTCGTAGAAGCGCAGGAACAGCCACTGCGTCCACCGGTAGTACTCGGGGTCGGAGGTGTGCAGGCGCCGCGTCCAGTCGAAGGACGGGGCGTAGCGCTGGAACGAGGCCGCCTGGGTCTCGATATTGGCGTACGTCCATTCGGCGGGGTGCGAGTCGCGCTTTATGGCGGCGTTCTCGGCGGGCAGGCCGAAGGAGTCCCAGCCGATGGGGTGCAGGACGTTGAAGCCGCGCTGCAGCCAGTACCGCGCGGGGACGTCGCCGATCGCGAACGCCTCCGCGTGGCCCATGTGGAGGTCGCCGCTCGGGTAGGGGAACATGTCCAGCGCGTAGCGGCGCTCGCGGCCCTCGTCCTTCTCGTCGGCCGTGAACGGTTCGAGCTCCGCCCAGCGGGCCTGCCACTTGTCCTGGATCGCCCGCGGGTCGTACCCGTCGTTCAGGGGGGACGATCCCCCCGTACCGCCCGCGGCCGCGCGGGAAGTAACGTCGCTGCTCACGCTTCCGTACTCCGAATTCTGCTCGCTCGCCGGCAGGGACCAGGCTGGCGCCGACATGAAATGGCCCCTCGCACAGGAGGGGCCACCACGCTGACGTCAGTAGTTCGTCAACGTGGTCGTACAAGGAGCAGCCTGGCTGACATACATCAAGAATAGCGCAATCGCAAGCCCTCCCGCGGGGGTTAGTGGCCGGACGCCTGCCGGGCCATGGAGACGACGCCGGTGACCTGGACGCGGGTGAGCTGGAGGTCGGCGCCTACAGCGGAGAGGGTCTCCTCCTCCGAGGTGCTGAGCCGCCCGTCGGTCAGGGCGATCTCGGCTGCGGCGCGCAGGATGCTCTCGCGCGCCTCGGGGGCGAGCGCGCCGGCGGCGCGGTTCATCTCGATGCGCACCTCGTCGAAGGGGCGGGCGAGGTCGCCGTTCAGGGCGGCGTCGTCGTAGCCGGCCACGCCCGCCTGCTGGACGACGGCCACGGCGCGGGAGCGCGAGGACGGGTCGGTGTAGTCGCCGGCGCGCAGGACCTGCGCGATGGCCATGCGCAGGAGCATCGCGGGCATCTGCGCGAGCTGCGCGGTGGTCGGCACGTCGAGGACGCCGGGCTCCCAGCGGCCCTTGCAGGTGCCGCACTCGACGAATTCGCCGCCGGTCCTGGTCAGCGGAATGACCGGGATGAAGAACAGGGTGAAGAAGTTGCGGCCCTGGCGGCGCCTGTACTCCCGGTCGCCGCCGCAGCCGGGGCAGTGGAAGACCCCGCTGGTCAGGGTGAAGAAGACGACGCGCCAGCCGAAAATGATCAAGAGCGGAGCCTTTCTGGGTGGAGCGGCACATCGTAACGGGGACGCCCCCGGCATGCGCCGGGTTCCGTCCCGGAACGGTTCCCGGGCCCCGAAGGCGTCTCCGGGACTTTTCCGCGGGTCGGCGGCACGGAAACCGCACGTCAAACGGGCTTGAAGGATGGCGCGAGCAGATGCCCATGCAGGAGGATGGGCGAAATGAGTCATACACTCGGCGGTAACTAACCGGCCGGTCACTTACGCGCGAGGAGTGCCACACGATGCTCAACCTGTCCGTGCTGCTGGAGGACGCCGCCAGGGAGACGCCCGACCGCGAGGCGGTCGTGTTCGGCGATCTCCGGCTCTCCTACTCGTTCATCGACTCGGTCGCCAACCAGGTCGCGAACCTGCTGCGGTCGCGCGGCGTCGGACCGGGCGACAAGGTGGCGCTGTCCAGCCCGAACCTGCCCTACTTCCCGATGGTCTACTTCGGGGCGCTCAAGGCGGGCGCGGTCGTCGTCCCGCTGAACGTCCTGCTCAAGCCGCGGGAGATCACCTACCACCTCGCCGACTCCGACGCCAAGGCGCTGTTCTGCTTCGAGGGGACGCCGGAGCTCCCGCTCGGCGAGACGGGCTACGCCGGGTTCGAGAAGGCGGAGGGCTGCGAGCACTTCTTCCTGCTGCCGGCGAACCCGGCGGCGACCGAGTCGCCGATCGAGGGGGCCGAGCTGTTCTGGGCCGCGCTGGCCGGGCAGCCGGACACGTTCGACGCGGCGCTGACCGACCCGAACGACACCGCCGTCATCATCTACACCAGCGGGACGACGGGGCAGCCGAAGGGCGCCGAGCTGTCGCACGGCAACCTGCTGTCGAACGCCATGGTCAGCGACACGCTCTTCGAGCGGACGCTGCACGACACGTCGCTGGTGACGCTGCCGCTGTTCCACATCTTCGGGCAGACGTGCGTGATGAACGTCGGGTTCTACCGGCGGGCGACGCTCGTCCTGCAGCCGCGGTTCGAGGCGAAGCAGGCCATCGAGCTGATGGTCAAGGAGAAGGTGAACATCTTCGCGGGCGTCCCGACGATGTACTGGGGGCTGCTGACCGACGACACCTCCGACGAGGACATCGCGACGATCCGGGAGAACCTGCGGGTCGCGGTCTCCGGCGGGTCGGCGCTGCCGATGGAGGTCCTGAAGGGCGTCAAGCAGAAGTTCGACGTGGACGTCCTGGAGGGCTACGGCCTGTCGGAGACGTCGCCGGTCGCCTCCTTCAACCGCCCGGACCGCCCGGCCAAGCCCGGTTCGATCGGCCTGCCCGTCTGGGGCGTGGAGATGAAGCTCATCGACGACGAGTGGAAGGACGTCGAGGGCGAGGGGCCCGGCGAGATCGCCATCCGCGGGCACAACATCATGAAGGGCTACTACGACCGGCCCGAGGCGACCGAGGAGTCGATCCGGGACGGCTGGTTCCGCACCGGTGACGTGGCACGCCGCGACGAGGAGGGCTACTACTACATCATCGACCGCTCCAAGGACATGATCATCCGGGGTGGGTACAACGTCTACCCGCGGGAGCTCGAAGAGGTCCTGATGACCCACCCGGACGTGTCCCTGGCCGCGGTCGTGGGCGTCGAGCACCCGTCGCACGGCGAGGAGATCAAGGCGTACGTGATCCGGACGCAGGGCTCCGCCCTCACCGAGGACGAGCTGGTCGCGTGGGGCAAGGAGCAGTTCGCGAACTACAAGTACCCGCGGATCGTCGAGTTCCGCGACGAGCTGCCGATGACCGCCACCGGCAAGATCCTCAAGCGCGAGCTGCGCTGAGCCGCCGTGCCCGGAGGCCCGGGTTCCCGGCACGTGCCGGGAACCCGGGCCTCGGCCCGTGCGGAGCGGAGGTTCAGCGCGGCGCGAGGTCCTGCGTCCCGACGACGCGGAGCAGCTTCAGGGCCTCGTGGGACCGGCTGCCGGGCGCGGTCGTGTAGAGGACGACCTTCTGATCGCGTTCGGGCACGACGAGGACGTCGCAGTGGACCTCGATCTTCCCGACGACGGGGTGCTTGATCTTCTTGGTGCCGCTCCGGCGTACCGCGACCTGGTGGTTCGCCCAGAGCCGGCGGAACAGCTCGCTGCCCTCCGTCAGCTCGGCGACCAGGCCCCTCACGCCGGGATCGTCCGGGTAGCGGCCGAGGGCGGCGCGCAGGTCGGCGCGCAGGTCGGCGACGCTCAGCCGCGCGAACTGCCGGTTCTCGTCCTCGTCCGTGATGTGCGGTGAACGCGGGCCGGGGCCCAGGAACAGGGCGCGCATCGGGTTGCGGTCGCGCGGCTCCAGCGCGGAGAAGTCGGTGATGAGCGCCGTCGCCATGTCGTTCCATGCGAGGACGTCGTACTTGGCGTCCAGCACGTACGCGGGAGTGTCGTCCAGGCGCTGCAGCAGGTGGAGGATGCCCGCGGGCACCTCCTGCGGCGGTCCCGGAGGCGGCGCCGGGGGCTCCCCGGCGAGGTTGAAGAGGTGGGCGCGCTCGTCGTCGGTGAGCCTCAGCGCGCGCGCCATCGCGCCCAGTATCTGCCTGGACGGACGCGGCCCCCGCCCTTGTTCCAGCCGGATGTAGTAGTCCACCGACATCCCGGCCAGGCGCGCGACCTCTTCCCTCCGCAGTCCGGGCGTGCGGCGCCGGAGACCCGCTTCCAGGCCCACGTCCGCCGGTTGGACGCGTGCGCGGCGCGAACGCAGGAACCCGGCCATCTCCTCCCTGTCCATGCGTCCCAGCATGGCCGAGCGGACCGCCCCGCGGCATCCGCCCATGGTGGTACCGCCGGTCCCAGCTTCCGGCGGTCTCTCCTCAAGGCCGCCGTGACCGAGCAGCCTTCCCGGCATGACTGCACAGATCGCCCTGATCACAGGAGCCAACAAGGGAATCGGGTTCGAGACGGCGCGGCTGCTGGGCCGCGAAGGCATGACCGTCCTCATCGGAGCGCGTTCGGCCGGCCTCGGCGAGGAGGCCGCCGCGGCGCTGGGCGGGGAGGGGATCGACGCCCGGTTCGTCCATCTCGACGTCACCGACCCCGCCACGATCGAGGCCGCGTCCAAGCGGATCGAGAGCGAGCACGGGCACCTGGACGTCCTGGTCAACAACGCCGGTATCGCGCCCGCCGCCGGTTGGGCGGCCCCGAGCGCCACCTCCGTCGAGGCGATGCGCGAGGTGTACGAGACGAACGTGTTCGGCGTCGTCGCCGTGACCAACGCGATGCTGCCGCTCGTGCGCCGCTCACCGGCCGGGCGGATCGTCAACGTGTCCAGCGGGCTGGGGTCGCTCGCTGTCATCAGCGACCCGTCCGGTGAGTTCTTTCCGAGGAACTCGCTGGCCTACCCGTCGTCCAAGACGGCGGTGAACGCGCTCACGGTCGCCTATGCGAAGGATCTGGCCGGCACCCCGATCAAGGTGAACGCGGCCGACCCCGGCTACTGCGCGACCGACATGAACGGGCACGCCGGGTTCCGGACGCCCGTCCAGGGCGCCACGGAGGTGTTCCTCCTGGCGACCCTGGACGGCGACGGCCCGACCGGCGCGTTCCAGGGCGGCGGGGAGCGGCCGGGCCGGCCCCTGCCCTGGTGACCGGGGCCGGGGCCGGCGGCCCCTCGTAGGGCCGGTCAGATCGTGTAGGGCAGGTGCTTGATCCCGTTGATGAAGTTGGACTCCAGCCGGGCCGGCTCGCCGGACGCGCGGATCTCGGGCGTGCGGCGGAGCAGCTCGCGGAACATCACGGTGATCTCGCGCCTGGCCAGGTGCGCGCCGAGGCAGAAGTGCGGCCCCGGCCCGCCGAACCCGACGTGCGGGTTGGGGTCGCGCAGGATGTCGAACTTCTCGGGGTCGGTGAAGACCGTCTCGTCGCGGTTGGCCGACCAGTAGTAGAGGATGAGCTTGTCGCCCTCCTTCACGTGGTGGTCGTTCAGCGTGGTGTCGCGGGTCGCGGTGCGGCGCATCCAGATCACCGGCGACACGAAGCGGACGATCTCCTCGACGGCCCCGGGCATGCGGGCGTCGAAGTCCTCGGTGAGCAGCGCCCGCTGGTCCGGGTTGCGGGTGAACAGGTCCAGGCCGTGCGCGATCGCGTTGCGGGTGGTCTCGTTCCCGGCGACGACCAGGAGGATGAAGAAGGAGCCCAGCTCCTGGTCGGTCAGGGACTCGCCGTCGATGTTGGCGTTGACCAGCGCGGAGGTCAGGTCGTCGGTGGGGTCGGCTCGGCGCTGCCGGCCGAGGTCCTCGACGAGGTTCTTGAGCGTCTCGCCGGCCCCGAGCAGCGCCATCGCCATCTGCTCGGCGTCGCCGGACGGGATGAACTCCGCGTCGTTGCCGGCGAGGATGACGTTCGTGGCGTCCAGGACGGTCTGGTAGTGCGACTCGTCGATCCCCATCATGTCGCAGATGATCTTCAGGGGCAGCCGGGCGGCGACGTCGGCGACGAAGTCGCCCGTGCCGCCGCCGGTCGCGACGCGCTCGACGATCTCCCCGGCGACGGCCTCGACCTGGTCCTCGAAGCGCTGGATCATGCGCGGGGAGAACGCCCGGGACACGATCCGCCTGATCTTGGCGTGCCGCGGGTCGTCCATGCTGATCATCGAGCCGAAGAACTCGTGCATGTCGCCGGGCATGTCCGGGATGCTGATCGCGCCCTTGCCGGAGCAGAAGTCCTGCGGGCGCCGGGACGCCTCGATGATGTCGGCGTGCCGGGTCAGCGCGTAGTAGCCGGGCCCCTGCGGCATGATGATGATGTCGGGTTCCTCGAAGCGCACCAGCTCGGGATGCCAGCGCAGGGCCTTGAATGCCTCATGCCGGTACTCGTGCGGCTGCCGCCAGAACTCCCAGTCGGTCAGGTTGATGTCCTCGACCTTGAGCACGTCCCACCACCTCATCGATCCGAACCGCGTTCGGTTTACAGGCACCCTCTCAAAGTAAACCCGCGCGTGCACACTTTTCGACACGGTGACGCCACTCACATTGACGCCGCCTCTGGGGCGACCCCCGGGCGCCGCCGGGATCGGAGCGCGGGGTAGCGTGCGCCGCGAACCGAGGAGGCGGACATGAGCGACATCACGACCGGATCGGTCAGCGCGAACGGGCTGGACTTCGGGTACCTCACCGCGGGCCCCGCGGACGGCCCCCTGGCGCTGCTCCTGCACGGCTTCCCGGACTCGCCGCACACCTGGCGGCACCTCATGCCCGGGCTCGCCGCCGCCGGGTACCGAGCCGTCGCCCCGTTCATGCGGGGGTACGCGCCCACCTCCGTCCCCGCGGACGCCACCTACCAGAGCGGCGCGCTCGCGGCCGACGCCATCGCCCTGCACGACGCCCTCGGCGGCGGGTCCGGCGCCGTCATCGTCGGCCACGACTGGGGCGCCTTCGCCACCTACGGCGCCGCGAACGCCGCACCGGACCGCTGGCGCAGGGTCGTCACCATGTCCGTCCCGCCCATCTCCGTGATGACCACCGCGTTCTTCGACTACGAGCAGCTCAAGCGCTCGTTCTACATCTTCGTGTTCCAGACGCCGCTGGCCGAGGCCGCCCTGAACCGCGCGTTCGTCGAGGGACTCTGGCGCGACTGGTCCCCCGACGACGGCCGCGACAGGTCGCAGGACGTCGACCACGTCATGGACTGCCTGGCCGCGCCGCAGAACGTCGCGGCGGCCATCGGGTACTACCGCGCCATGCTCGACCCGTCCCGGCTCGTCGAGCGTTTCGCGGCCGAGCAGGAGGCGGCGAACAGGGTGGGCGAGCTGCCCGTCCTCTACCTGCACGGAGCGGACGACGGCTGCCTGGGCCCGGACGTGGTCGCCCCCGGCGGAGACCTCGGCGCCGTCGAGTCCGCCCTGCCGCCGGGATCGCGGGCGCATCTCGTCCCGGGCGCGGGGCATTTCCTCCAGTTGGACCGCCCCGACGACGTGAACACCCGCATCCTCGACTGGCTCGCATAGCCCTGTAAGGGCCGCGCCCGTCAGGTGGGGTCGCCGAAGAGCGGCACGTGCGACGGCTCCAGATCCCTCCGCACCCGGAGGAAGCGGACGGCGTGCCGCCAGCGGCCGTGCTCGACGGCGGCGTCCGCGCTCATCTCCACGACGATCTCCGGCTCGGTCCGCAGGTACCGGATCGGCGGATGCGCCCCGTACACGCCCCCGGCGAACCCGGCGGGCAGTTCCGCCGGCCACGGATGCTCGGGACCGGCGTGCCGCAGGAGATCGGCCAGCGATGTGCGGGCGGCGGGC
The DNA here is from genome assembly GCF_004348575.1 of Actinomadura sp. 7K534. NCBI lineage: Bacteria > Bacillati > Actinomycetota > Actinomycetes > Streptosporangiales > Thermomonosporaceae > Actinomadura > Actinomadura sp. 7K534. The sequence goes on along the minus strand of NZ_SMKB01000116.1, from coordinate 3,855 downwards.
GGGAGCGGCGTGGTCCGCGCGACGACCCGGAGCCGCCCGCCGGTGTCATAGCGGCCGAGGATCAGCGTCTCGGGAGCCTGCCGGGTGCCGGTCACCCCGCCGATGATCGCCTCCGCGGTGACACGGCGCTTCACCTTCCGCCAGCCGCGGCGCCCCTCCAGGTAGCGGCCGTCGGCGTCCTTGACCACGAGGCCCTCGATGCCCCGGGCGGCGAAGACCTCGAACCAGAGCTCCGCCTCCGCGGCGTCGGACGTCTGCGGGGTGAGGACGACGCGCGCGTGCGGCGGGGCGGCGCCGAGCAGCGCCGCCAGGACCGTGCGGCGCTCCCGCAGCGGCCGGTTGCGCAGGTCCACGCCGTCGGACTCGAGGACGTCGAACACGACGTAGTGGCAGGGTTCGGCCCGCGCGAGCTCGGCCCGGCGGCGCCCGGCGACGTGGCGGCGCTGCAGCGCACCGAAGTCGAGGCTCCCGTCGGCGGCCCAGCGGACGATCTCCCCGTCGACGACCGTGCCCGGCGCGAGCTGCTCCGCGACGGCCGCGACGATCTCGGGGAACGCCTCGTTGAAGCGGGTGCGGCGGCGGGACGACAGGTGGACGGCGCCGTCCTCGGCCACGCGCGCGACCGCGCGGAAGCCGTCGAACTTGGGCTCGTAGCGGCAGCCGCCCGGACACGACCGCGGCGGCGGGATGTGGTCGATCGTCGCGGCCAGCATCGGCTTCACCGGGGACCGGATGTGCAATGCTCGCGCCCCCCGAACTAGGCGGTCCTGATGACCGCCTACCCCGCCCGGCCTGCGCCGATAGACCCCCCGGGCGAATGTTGACCCGCGGTTGGACCGCCCGGGGGCCCACCGGGGAGCCGGCTCACGACGCCGTCCCGGAAACGGGACGAGCCGACCGGAGCGTCCGGTCGGCTCGTCGCGGTTCGGCGGGCGGATGGCCGTGGGGCGTCACGAGTTCCAGTCGGGGCGGAGCGGCATGTCGCTGGTGCCGTCGCCGTGCAGCTTGACGCCGAGCGTCTGGTGCAGCTGGATCCAGTTCTGGTCGAACCCGAGCACGCAGCCGGCCATGTAGACGCGCCACACGCGGGCGGTGCCCTCGCCGACCTCGGCGACGGCCTCGTCCCAGTGCTCGTCGAGGTTCTCGCACCAGGCGGTGAGCGTGCGGGCGTAGTGCTCGCGGAGGTTCTCCTGGTGGCGGATCTCGAAGCCCGCGTCGTTCATCTGGCACTGGACGTAGCCGGGGCCCTCCAGCTCGCCGTCGGGGAACACGTAGCGGTTGATGAAGCCGTTCTCCATGCGGGGCGGCGCGGCGTTGTCGGGACGGGTGATCGTGTGGTTCAGCATCCGCCCGCCCGGCTTCAGCTTCCCGTACAGGAACGAGAAGTAGGCGGGCAGGTTGGCCTTGCCGATGTGCTCGGTGAGCCCGATGGAGCTGATCGCGTCGAAGCCCGACTCGGTGACGTCCCGGTAGTCCATGTGCCGGACCTCAGCGAGGTCCGACAGGCCGCGGTCCGCGATGGCCTTCTGCGCCCACTCGGCCTGCTGCTTGGACAGCGTGACGCCGAGCGCCCGGACGCCGTACTCCTTCGCGGCGTGCATCACCATGCCGCCCCAGCCGCAGCCCACGTCCAGCAGGCGCATGCCCGGCTTCAGGGCGATCTTCTTGGCGACCAGGTCGTGCTTGAAGAACTGCGCCTCCTCGAGCGTGGCGTCCGGCGTGGGGTAACACGCGCACGTGTAGGCCATGGAGGGGCCGAGCACCCACTCGTAGAACGTGTTGGACACGTCGTAGTGGTGCGAGATCGCCTTGGCGTCCCGGCGCTTGGAGTGCCGCAGCCACGACGGGATGCGGCTGAACGGCGCCTCCTGCGGCGGCGGGTCGAGCCGGCGGGAGACCGCGGCGCGCAGCAGCGGATCGCCGAGCACGTCGCCGAGGATCCGCGCCTTGTCGCGCGGCGTCACCTCGTTGAACACCTGCTGCATCGTGCGCAGCGCCGTGATCATCTCGCCGCTGACGTCGATCATGCCGGTGACGTAGGCGCGGGCCAGGCCCAGCGCGCCCGGCGAGTGCAGCAGGTACGACACCGCGTACGGCGAGCGGATGTCGAACCGGATGTCGGCGCCGGGCACCCCTGCCCTGGACCCGTCGTACGCCGTGAACTCCACTGGCGCCTCAGCCCCGGCGAGCCGCTCGAAGACCCTCGCCAGCGTCATGGTGATCCCTCCTGTCTCTCCGCCCGGCCGGGTCCGCGATGACCGGCCGCCGTCCGGGCACTCCCCCGAACCTGCGGACGCCTGGTCAGCGCCCGCGCACGCACTTGTCGTAGAGGTCGAGCAGGCGCTCGCCGGGGTCGTAGCTCCCCTTGAGGCGCCGGTATGTCTCCCCGTCGTAGTAGCGCCAGAATTCTTCCCTGCTGTAATAGGCAGTCGAATAGAGGGACTTGTGCCCGTCAAGGGCCGCGACCTTACGTTCGATCAGCCGGTTGTGGTACTCGGGGATCTGCCCTGGTGGAAGCCGGACCGTCCCCCAGAAACCCACGTTCACGTACGGGCGGCCGACCTCCAGCGGATACAGCGGCCACCGCTCCTTCGCCCGCAGCGGGCACAGCCAGACCGGGCTCATCCCGACCTTGTCGTGGAAGAACTCCAGGAACTCGGGGAGCCGCTCGGCGGGCACCTCGATGTCCTGGATGACGTCCTCGCGGGGCCGCAGCCCGCGCCACCGGTCGGCGCGCGCGACGAAGTGGTACCGCCGGTCGTAGGCGACGAGCCTGCGGTACACGTCCGACCGCTTGTACCTGTCGGGCCACAGCCGCCGGACGGCCGGGTTCTGGACGCCGAAGGCGCCGGAGCACCAGAACCAGTCGGTGTCCCACCGCCAGATGTAGTCGCGGATCGTCAGGAAGTCGACCGACCGCTCCTGGATCGACCGGTAGTAGATCTCCTGGCCGGTGTAGTCGGACGTGTACGGCGCCGAGTCGGCGAAGAAGCCCAGCGTGATGTACTGCTCGTCCGCGCCGAAGACCGTGCCGTCCATGAAGTCGACGGACTCGCCCTCGAACCGCCCGGACTCGGTGATCTCCGCCATCACCCGGGCCAGCTCGGCCGCGTCACCGAACCGCAGGTGCCGCAGCCGGACGTACGGGCTGACCCGCCTCAGCTCGATCTTCAGCCGGAGCGAGTAGCCGAGCGTCCCGTAGGAGTTGGGGAACCCGTAGAACAGGTCGGCGTGCTCGTTGTCCCGGGTCGCGGTGACGACCCGCCCGTCGCCGGTCAGGACCTCCATCTCCAGGACCGCCTCGTGCGGCAGCCCGTCCCGGAAGGAGCTCGACTCGATGCCGAGGCCCGTCACGGCGCCGCCGAGCGTGATCGTCTTCAGCTGCGGGACGACCGTCGGCATCAGCCCGTGCGGAAGGGTCGCGTCGACGAGGTCCTCGTAGGTCGTCATGCCCTGGACCTGCGCGGTCCGCTCCGCGGCGTCGACGCTCAGCACCTTGTCGAACCCGGACACGTCCAGCCCGGGCGCGTCCGAGGGGTCGCGCCACCGGAACAGGTTCGAGGTCCGCTTCGCCAGCCGCACCGGCGTGCCCGCCGGGATCGCCTCATAGGACCTCTTGAGCGCCTCCACCGCCCGCTGGTGATCGCCCCTGACCGCAAGTTCCGTCATCTGCCCCTCCCGGAGACACAGTTAATCGATCATCCCATGCACGGTCCACATAATTTGGACGTTAGGGGAGTCACAGGCAGAGAGCGGAATAACTCCTTGGGCACGTACATCGGCGTCGTTTCATCTCCCGGAGGCGACGGAACCGCAACAGTGCGGCCACGTCAACATCTCCCCCGCCCCCCACAC